>JANMGS010000438.1:0-4183 GCA_031374745.1 Ferruginibacter sp.
ATTTTTATTTTGCCATCTGTATCTGTAAACTGTGTACTGTATGGTACGGTAATAAAAGGTGCCGACAAAGTTTGTGCTTCTGCCCATTTGCTACTTACTTCTTTTACCACTTCTTTTTGCCTGTTTTCTCTTTCGGCAATAAGACTATTGATAAAGAATGTGGGTACCAGCATAACAAGTATGAGTACGCCTGTAATTACGCCTTTAATTAAAATACTATTTGAATTTGATGTAGCCCTTGATTGTGGCTGGGCTTGTGGCACTGTTTCGTAGTCCATGGTTGTTGTTGTTTTTGTTGTTTTATAAAAAAGTTGATTGAAAATATTTGTGTAAGAGGTTGTATCTGCATCTCCATTGGAAAAAAAATCTGTTAATAGTTTTATGCTACAACAAACAGCTACTGTGGAGCTGGCAAATAAAATAGCTGCTGCAAAAAGAAGCGTTCTAAAAAAGTTAATAGTGCTCGAATTATAGTCTGAAAATAACGGGAAATCTAATGCGGCCGGAATCAATGCATAACAAATGGCAATAATGGATGTTAAAACTATAAACCATAAAAACCTTTTTTGCCAAGTAATTGATATGGATTGTAAAAAGGGTAATGCAATAAAAAATGTTATTAGTACAGGCACACTACCCAACAAGGCGCAAATAAATCCAAGGAATAGAAATAAAATTGCATCATTGCCATTTTGGAGAATTAAAGAATAAGTAAACAAACCCAACGCAAATATAGTTGCAGTGAGTAGCCATATTCTTGCGCTGATAGATGTAACTGATATTATTGTTTTCATAATTAAAAGTACTTTGAAATGCAAAGTATATGTATAAAAAAATTTACTTTGTTGATTTAATCATTTTTTCGAGCGCTGCAATGTGAAGTTTAAATTCTTTATCTCCATTTTTTGTTATAGAATAAGTGGTGTTCGTTTTGCGCCCAATAAAACCCTTCTCTACTTTTATAATATTGTTTTCTTCCAATGCTTTTAAGTGACTAGCCAAGTTGCCATCTGTAATTTCTAACAATTCTTTTAGTTCGTTAAAATTCACAGATTCGTTTACCATGAGGGCGCTCATAATGCCTAGCCGCACTCGGCTATCAAAAAGTTTATTTAAATTGTTTATTGGGTTATTCATTATACTGCGCAGCCACCATAATCCCCCAAAGGAGGATTTGCCCAAGGCTGAGATGGACATTTTTTATTTTTTAAAGAATAATTAATTTGAAAAGAAGTTCCCTTCAACTATTCAACTACATTCAACAATCTTCAACCCTTATTCCTTTCGTACTTCATCCACATATACGTGCCATACACAATATGCATTACACCAAATCCCATGGCCCAAAAATACAACCCATATCCTACAAACCACAAATTGATGATGCCCAATACGATTTGTACATATCCTAAATAGCGTATTTCATCCAGCGTATATTTACTGGCATTAATTAAACCAAGGCCGTAGAATATTAAGCAGCCAGGTGCTACCAAACCAAACGTACCATAATGCAACATCCTAAATAGAAACAATCCTCCAACCAATACAGGTATGCTTACATTTATGATAAGCCGCTTAGAAGTACTGCCCCACATGGGTATACCTTCTTTCTTGCTTTTTACCCATGTAAAAAAGAAGGCACTTACAAATGCAGCAATGAAAGTAGCAGCGGCAATCCAAAATAGGTAAGTATTAAGAATGATGCTATAATCACCCGCAATTGCCTGTACCATAGCAACAGGTTCATTTATCAAAAAATCTTTTTGCCCAAACACATAAGGATGCGCCACCCAAGCACCTATCAGCGCACATATACCTGCACTAATACCGCTTAAGCCACTTAAGCTAATAAACCTGCTGCTACGCTCCATCATTTTTTTGATGTGCTGTAGGTCTTCTAAAGATTGTTGCTGTTCGTTCATAAAAAGCACTTTGAAATACAAAGTAAAGTATAAGATTGGAAAGTGCAAAATATTTTTTTTGTTTTTATCTATTTACAAAAAAAATGGTAATTTTAAATAAAAAATGGAAGCTCTACTTATAAAAGAACAATTACATCAAGTAGTAGAATCGAGTGATGAAAAATTGCTGCACCTTATGTATGCACTTGCAAAAGAATATTACAATGAACATGAAAATGAATTTACTGATGCAGAATTAATAGAATTTAAAAGGAGAAGAGAAAAGCATTTAAACGGCATATCTAAAAGTTATTCATGGGAAGAAACTAAATCGCACATAACAAAAGGTAAAAATTGATATATAACCTTGTCATTGAAGATTTAGCAGTTATTGAATTGCAAGAAGCATTTGAATGGTACGAATCTCAAGAGCTTGGTTTGGGTTATGACTTAATAGAAAAAGTTGAAACTTGCTTGGCAAGTATCACTACAAATCCTCAATACTAATACAATATATCTGATAAAGAAAGAAGAATACACTTAGAAAAATATCCGTACAAAATTATATACTTCATAAAAGAAAATACAATTGTTGTAACAAGCTTTTTTCATGCCGCTCGAAAACCACTTTAGTTGCAGTTTAATGCAATAAACAAGTTAGTAGAATTAATCTAAAATTTTAATTATTGTTTTACAGGCTTTTCTTATTTCTTCTTCGCCGATATTCAGCGGTGGACAAATCCTAAATGCATGCGCACAAAATAAAAACCAATCGGTGAACACGCCTTGCTCAATAAGTGTGTCGATTATTTTTTTATTGGTTTCAAAGCTATCAAATTCTACTGCCATGATAAGGCCAGCGCTACTTATATTTAATATGGACGGATGTTGTAGTAAAGAACGAAATAGTTTTTCTTTTTCAAAAACAGTATCTATTAATTTGTCTTGTAGTAAAACATTAAATCCTGCAAGCCCGGCAGCACAACTTACTGGGTGCCCACCAAACGTATTGATATGCCCAAGTACAGGATTGTGCGTAAAAGAATCCATTATTTTTTTGTCGGATATAAATGCACCCAATGGCATACCTCCGCCAATAGCTTTGCCGAGCAATAAAATATCGGGTACTACATTAAATTGCTCAAAAGCCCACAAACTACCATTGCGCCCAAAGCCGCATTGTATCTCATCTAGTATGAGCAATGTACCCGTACAATAACAACGCTGCCTGAGTGAATGTAGCCAACCATGTTGTGGTTTTAAAATACCTGCTTCTGCTTGTATGGTTTCTGCTATTACACAAGCGGTGCGTTCTGTTATGTTTTTTAAATCTTCAAAATTATTGTACCGTAGTTGTAATACATCGGGCAATAAGGGCCTAAATGCTTGTTGCCAATATTCGCTGCCCATTACACTTAGGGCGCCTTGTGTGCTGCCGTGGTAGCTATTCTTAAAAGAAATAATTTGTGAGCGATTGGTAAAACGCTTGGCAAGTTTCATGGCGCCTTCTGTGGCTTCACTACCGCTTGCTGTAAAGAAAACGGAGTTTAAACTTGCGGGTAGATGATCAGTTAATGCTTTTGCATAATCTACCTGTGGGTTTTCTACTAGCTCGCCATACACCATTATGTGTAAGTATTTATCCGCTTGGTCTTTGATGGCTTGCACCACTGCAGGATGCCTGTGCCCAACATTGCATACACTGATGCCGGCTATTAAATCGATGTATTCTTTTCCATCTGCATCCCACATTTTACTGCCTGCTGCTTTTACAATATTTAAGCATAATGGCGCATCAGATGTTTGTCCTACGTGATTGAGAAAAAGTTGGCGGTTGGTCATGTGGCAAAGGTAAGAAAAAGGCCCCCTCTATCTCCCCCGGAGGGGGAGGAAATCTGAAAGATTGAAGCGAAGAAGGATTTAATAGAAATTTTGAGGTACGCTTTTTTCGGAATTTATTAATGTCGTCTCGGCGGGGTTTTCGCAAATATACACTTCAAATTATAATGAATTTTTGTAGCGAAACCCCGACGCTATTGTAAACTTGCATGCTTGCTTTGCTAATACTTTACAGTCCTTTTATGCATCGGGGTTTCACGGTAGGTACTTTTATAATATATGGTTTGTACTAGTGAAAACCCCGATGGGACTTCAAATTATCCCTTTTTAATATTTAGTAAAACTTCCAGCTAAAATAGTATTGTTGTTATAAATGAATTTATAATAATAAACGCAATTAGAAAGTTTAGAAACAGGTACATTATTGATACCCTCTTTTAATA
>JANMGS010000346.1:0-1824 GCA_031374745.1 Ferruginibacter sp.
AAGACGGCTAGATCCATTACAGTAGAATAGCCGCTTCTGGCAAGCACTAGTTTTGCCGAAGATATTAATTTGTTTAGCGCTGCAGCTGGTAGATGATTAATAATTTTAATTTGTGTATTCTCAGTTGCAAGTTCTGCTGCCAAAGATGGAAGCCCTCTAACAAGTACCATTTTTATTTTAAGGTACTTCATTTGTTGTAGCAATATATTTTCAAAAATACTTCGTTGAGGTTCTGGTCCAGAAAGGAGTACAACCAAATCTACTGTTTTGGTAGTTTCACTTTTTGTAAACCTGGAAAGTGTTCCTATGTATTTGATAGGAGTAGTTGGGGTTTTTGTAGGATGAGAAAGTTCGCCAGCAAGATTGTTTTCACCCATTTCATCTGGCACCCAACATTCGCCAAACTTATTTATGTAGTTGTAATTTATTTTTTGGGCAATTTTTTCTGTCAACCAATTACCTGTTTTTATATTTAACTGGTGCGTTATAAATATACAGCGAACGTTTTTATTGTAAAGCCCAAAGCGATTATCAGATATAACAATATCTATTCCATGCTTTTTGATTGTTTCGCCTAACCAAATATTTTCCCTTTTAATAGCGCTGTTTATTTTAAAAAACTGCGAAAGTATTTTTATAAAAAAGAATGTTCTATTTCTGCCATAAGTAACCTTGTAACCTTCCAGAGGAATAATTTTTATTGTAGGAAACTCTTTTTGTAGTAATGCAGCTGTTTGACCATCGGCACCTAGCAATACGTCATATTCATTTGTAATTAATTCATTTATGATAGGAATACAACGTGTTGCATGGCCTAAACCCCAGTCCAACGGG
Source organism: Ferruginibacter sp. (assembly GCA_031374745.1). Taxonomy (GTDB): domain Bacteria; phylum Bacteroidota; class Bacteroidia; order Chitinophagales; family Chitinophagaceae; genus Ferruginibacter. The sequence goes on from JANMGS010000346.1 coordinate 835, forward strand.
GCAAGAAGCACTCTTTTATATGTTCTAATTTTGTTAATGTTTGAAAAATTTATGCCCAAGTATAAACTTTTTTTGAGCGAATTACGTTATTATCCTATATTAGATTATGAAAAAGATTATAAAATTAACATCATTGGCACTTATTGCAATTGTTTTAGTTGCTTCTGGCTGTTCTGCAACAAAAAAAAGCACTTGTGGTTGCACTGGAATGATTGGCTATAAATAAACACAATTTCTTATGACTTCTAATAGAGATTTATTGGTATTGTTTAGGCAACGCTTAATGTCGCAGCAAGATATTGACAGGGAAGTTATGCAATTAAACGAGTTACTTTTTACGACAGAAAGATTGGATAATTTTGTACAGGCGCATGAAATTATAGACCTAAATAGATATAAGCTTATAACAAAGCAAGTAGAAATTAAAAAACTAATCCGTCAAAAAAAATTAAACAAGCCCTTTGTTTTTTTCAGTAATAAGAATTAATTAACCTTCTACCTTTTGAAGTGCAAGTGCTAGCTTTTCTAGCATTTCATTTATTTCTTCTTTCTTTACACAGCCTACACTAATTCTATACCAACTACTTTCTGTACCAGCACCAAAACAGTTAAATGGTACAATAGCAAGCTTGGCTTCATTTAATATATATGCTGTTACATCTGCTTGCGTTTGCAAAATTATATCTCCCACTTTTTTGCCTACTAAGTTAATTTGTACGGTAAGATAAATTGCCGCTTGAGGTGCAATTACATCTACAGCATGGCCAGCCTTCTTTAATTCTTCAAATCCATTGTAAATAGCACGCAATCTAAAATCGACTTCTTTTTTAAAATGTGTAAAATAAGTGCCAACCGCTTCTTCTTGTGTTAAAAATTTTGCAACTGCTTTTTGTGCTGGTACAGAAAGTAGTTGGTATAGAATTAGTGTAGGCTGTGTAAAGAAAGAAGAAATAAATGAAATGCTAGAAAAGCTAGCACTTGCACTTCAAA
>JANMGS010000446.1:0-10507 GCA_031374745.1 Ferruginibacter sp.
AGCCTACTTACGGGTCTTAGCATTGTAGGAGCCGCACTGGCATTGGCTGCAAAGGAAAGTATAGAAAATATAATTGCCTCTTTTATCATTTTTTTCGACAAACCTTTTTTCACAGGCGATACCCTCAAGGTTAACAATGTAGCTGGAACAGTTGAAAGAATTGGCTTACGCAGCACCCGCATACGCACTGCCGATAAAACATTGGTGACGGTACCCAACAAACAAATGGTAGATAGTATTGTAGATAATATGAGTATGCGCAACCAACGCCGTGCAGAAATAAAATTAAATCTTTCGGAAAAAAGCAAAGTCTCCGAAATAAAAAGCACCATCGAAGAAATAAAAAAATACCTAGACAAACAAAAAGAAATAATTGTAAAGAACAGTGTTTTTTTAACCGATGTTGGAAAAGACGCTGTAGTAATTACAGTCGAATATTTTACGCAACCATTTTCTCAAGGGGAATACGATAAAGTAAAACAACAAGTAAATTTTGAGTTGATGCGATTAATAGAATTACAACAGCTGGAAATATCACCGGCAGCAAGTAATAAAACAAATGTAAATAACGAAGCAGATACTGTAGCTCCAAAACAATCGCCTTTGTTGTAAAATATTTATCTTTTAATAATCTCCGCAAGCTCTTCGTCCCACTTACCCGCTTTTCCATACTCTACAACCCTACCTATTTCCATTCCGTTTTTCATTACGATAATAGTAGGAACGTTTGTTATTTTAAATGCGTCTGCTAAATTGCCCAGCGTTTTCTTTTTTCTATCTACGCCATAAAAGCTAATGCTATTATCCGATACTCCAGCTTGCTCTTGCAACTTAAAAAACTTAGGTAAAATAAACTGGGTATCCTCGCACCAAGTGCCCCCAAAAACCACATACTGCACTTTTTCTTTTGCTGCTTCCATGGCATTTAACACTGCTACATTGGGCTTGTAAGAAGATTGATTTGCGCCATACCAGCTTTTAAAAGCATCGTTGTTTTCTATCGCATACTTGGTTACAATACCATTTAGTATGGTTACTTTTCTGTCATCAATGGTAGAGGTGTAGGGTGTTTGAGCCGTTGCAGCCTTAAAGGCGCTCATTGCTATCATTACTATAAGAAGTCCTTTTTTCATTTCGTTTTTTTTATTTCTTTAATACCAATCCTATAAACTCAATTTCAAATCATTTAAAAACAGTTTCATCTTTTTCAACTCTTCTATTACCCCAAATACTTCTTCGCTTTTTTTATTCTTTTTTAAAAAATCCCTTGCTCCTTCTATCGTATATTTTTTCTCTCTCAATAAGTGATGAATCAGTTTAAGGTTCTTTACATCTTCTGGTCTAAAATGCCTATCGCCTTTTCCGTTTAATTTGGGTTTGAGTATATCAAACTCTTTTTCCCAAAAACGAATAAGCGAAATATTTACTTTAAACATGTCGGCTACTAAGCCAATGCCATAATATTTTTTTTGGAAAAGAATGTCATCTTCCGGCACTTCTATCAAATCTGCCGTTAATGAAATCTCACTCAATTTTCTCCTTCCCCTTGTATTGGGTTTTACCTCAGCTGGCGCTGGGGCTACTACTGGAATGAACTCAATTTCTACCGGCTCTTCGTTCACAACCGTTACAACTTCCTCCTCCTGTTTTATAGGAGCCGTTTCCTGTTGCTTTTTTTCAACAGGCGGTTCATCGAAATCAAATAAGGATGTTTGCTTGTGAGACACTTATATTTTTTTACAAAGTTATTTTATTTTACCCAACTCCAATAGCATAAATATAAAACTACCTTCCGCCCTATTCGTTCATTTCCCCCAAAGCCCATTCCCGCCTTTTACACGAATAATAACTAAATTACATTTGTGAAATCCAAGAGGATAACTCCGAGCTTTTATTACTTGTAGTGCTACTATTTTTAATGGCATTGTTTTAAATTTGCCTGCATCATTATGGCAATCCAAAAAACAACAAAAACCACAGCAATTCTTTTTTTACCAATGCAGCTCAGTCTTCAAGGAAAAACTGTTGCTTCCTTACATATCGAAAAAAACGAAAAAGGGCTTAAGTATAGTACTACGATTCTCGACAAAAGCGAAATACGCAAATGCTATGGCCACTTGCCGGCTATGGCAAAAAATACATTGTGTGAATTTACGGATGAAAGCCTTGTAGACATAGAAAATGAGATTACGCAGCGCTACAAAAAACAAAAATCGGGTTTAAGTTTCGAACAATTTTTATTTGCTGCCTACATCAGAAAACTACAACAGCTTTTTGAAGATATAAAGCCATTTACTTCATTAATGAAATGGTATCACCGGTTGCCAAATGCCTTAACCGGCAATGCTATAACCGCCCCCTGTACATTCAGCAACTATAAGCCTTTGCTACAATTTGAGGTGGTAAAAGTAAAAGGCCTTTTAGTGCTCAACACCCATATCACCATCAATGCAAACAAATACGATTTAAAAACCTTTAGACGTTTTCTTTTTTTGCTGGAAAGTAAAAATGAATACTTTTTGCTCTCGCACAAAGATTACACTACGCTAGAATGGTTGCTGCAAAACAAGCCCGAACAATATGCTGCCGACGCTCCTTCATTGGCAGAAAATATTTTGAGCAAACTCGAAGAAGATTATGAGGTACAACGCAATAATTTATTTGCTATAACTTCAATCGATATCATACCAAGATCAAGGGTTTTATTGAGCGAAATAAGCCATTCGTTTTTGGTACTCACTCCACAATGGGATTATGATGGCTACCTTGCAGAAGGGGAATACAAATCATCTTTTGAAACTACCAACAAAGGAGAGTCCATCGTAGTGCTTAGAAACAAGGCAACCGAAACTGCCTTTAGAAACCAGCTGGTAGCCTTGCATCCAAATTTTACAAAACAACTGAACGGATGGTATTATGTAAGCTTTGCTGATGCGCAAAAAAAACAATGGTTTTTGAAAGTGTACCACCAGTTGTTGGATATGGATATCGACATCATAGGCATGGATATGCTTACACATTTTAGGTATGCCCCACATAAACCCACTACACAATTCCATGTTTTAAAAAAAGAAACAAACTTTCTAGAAGTAGATTTTTCTTTACAATTTGGTGAGGAAAAAATACCATTAGCCGAATTGCAAAAAATATTATTAGCTGGGCAAAAGGCGGTAATGTTAAAAGATGGCGCATTGGGTATTTTGCCAGATAGTTGGATTGCTAATTATGGTACAATAATAAAACATAGCAAAATAAATAAGAAAAAGCTACAAGTACCACAGTGGCTTGCTATCACTGAACAAAAAAACGAAGCCGATCATCAAGCATTAAAAATAACGGTTACCGAAGATTGGTGGAAAAAATGGGAACATTGGCAAATAGCAGATGAAATAATTTATGCTATATCCAAAAAAATAAATGCAACCCTAAGGCCCTACCAACAAAAAGGATTTGAATGGTTAAAATTGCTAGCAGAAGTAAATGCTGGTGCTTGTTTGGCTGACGATATGGGCTTGGGAAAAACTTTGCAAGCAATTTGCTTTATAACAGATAGGTTGGAGCAATCTCCTCAATCCATAGCCCTCATTGTTTGTCCCTCTTCGCTCATTTACAATTGGCAGCAAGAAATAGAAAAGTTTGCACCACACATACGCTCCTACATACATCATGGCACTTCAAGAAAAATAGAGAATATACAGTCCGCCGAAATGGATATTTGTATTACGAGTTATGGTACTATGCGAGCGGATATAGAAAAATTAGCCGCTATTAATTTTGATGTAGCCGTTATGGATGAAAGTCACAATGTAAAAAACCCTTCTGCACAAAGCACGAAAGCCATGTACCAATTGAGAGCAGGTGCAAAAATTGCACTAAGTGGTACGCCGGTAATGAACAATACTTTTGATTTGTATGCGCAATTGGAGTTTTTATTGCCCGGGATGTTTGGTAGTAAAGAATTTTTTAAACGTGAATATGCAGATGCGATTGATAGGGATAGAAACGAAGAAAAACTACTAGCGCTACAAAAACTTACAGCGCCTTTTATACTTAGACGCACCAAGGAGCAAGTGGCAAAAGATCTACCCGAAAAAACAGAATCTGTGCTATGGTGCAATATGAGTATGCAACAAAAAGATATGTACAATGCTTTTAAAGAAAATATAAAAAGTAATCTATTTTTAAATATAAAAGAAGAGGGTTTGGGCAAAAGCAAACTGGCTGTTTTGCAGGGCATCATGAAACTAAAACAAATATGCAGCTCGCCATTATTGCTACCGCAAGAAGAACAAACCACTGCCCTATCTGTAAAAACAGAAATCTTGCTGGAGGAATTAAGCAACCTTGGCAACCATAAAATATTGGTGTTTTCGCAATTTAAAAAAATGCTGGATTTGCTGGCAGATACGTTTACAAAAAAAGGAATTTTATTTTATCAGCTGGATGGTAGTACAGCGCCAAAACAAAGGGCTAGTATGGTAAAAGATTTTCAAGAAGATGGCAATACAACCAATGTATTTTTAATAAGTCTTTTGGCCGGAAATACTGGGCTCACACTTACTGCTGCAGATTATGTGTTTTTATTTGACCCTTGGTGGAACAATGCTGTGCAACAACAAGCAATAGATAGAACACATCGTATTGGACAAACAAAAAACGTATTTGCCTATAAAATGATTTGCAAAGATACCATCGAAGAAAAAATAATACAATTACAACAACGCAAAAAAGAACTAAGCGATCATTTGATAGGCGACAACGAAGGTTTCGTAAAACAACTCAGTAAAGAGGATGTTGAGTTTTTGTTTAGCTAATCTGCTTGTTGGTTTATAGTTTGCTGTTAATCAAAACTCTTCGCACTACCCGTACTGGCTATTTTTAGCAACCTATCAAATTCCTCTGCATTCAAATCGTTGTAAAAGAAATAGACGGGATCTACCGGCATGCTGTTTATATGTACTTCGTAATGGCAGTGCGGCCCGGTACTTGCACCTGTGCTGCCTACCCAACCTATAACTTCGCCACGTTTTACACGCTGCCCCACCGTTGCTTTTATTCTTACCATGTGCATGTACACCGTTTCGTAGCCATAGCCATGGTTTATAATTACATGGTTTCCTGTACCGCCTCCCACACCTGCTGTGGTTACCAACCCATCGCCGGTTGCATAAATGGGTGTGCCTTGCGGCGCTGTAAAGTCTAGCCCATTGTGCATTTTTGCAATACCATATATTGGGTGTATGCGCATGCCAAAACCACTGGCTATTCTAGTAAGTTGTTTATTACTCACTGGTTGTATAGCTGGAATGCTGGCAAGTTTTACATCTTGGTTTTGTATTAGTTTTTCTATACCAAGATAGCTGCCCATTTGGTATTTTATCCTTGCGTCTAGGTTGTTTAATTGTGCTGCTACATCTTTGCCTATTTCTTCATCGTTTAAGGCAGTTACTTTATCAAACTCTTTTTGCTTTTCTATTAGCTTTGCCCGAGCACTATCCGGTAATGGGTTTTGTTCAAAAATAGAACGGTACACTTCATTGTCTCTTTTTTCCAATACCGATAACTGTTCTTCTACTGCACGTAATTTGCCATTGAGCAATTTGTAATTTTCCCGCATCAATTCGTATTTGCGGTTACTCTCTATATCGGTGGGTTTGGGTATAAACCGGTTATATAAATAAATTACAATGGCCGAGCTTACAATAAGTGCTGATAAAAAGCCGAAGAAACGCAACAACTTCACACGAAGTGGTGTAGTGAGCTTTTCGTAGCGTAATGTATTTGTATTATAGAAATATTTTATTTTTTTCATTAATAGCCTGCAATGTCAGTTTTTTAGAAAGGGGGTAAAGGCATAAAGTCTATCATTTTAATACAATTTGCATTTTATACTAATGAAGTAATCAACTATTTTTGCCAGATTACAAATATAAACACATAAATAAGAATAGCAACCAATACAATTAAAGCAATACTGATGGACTTAAACATTGATAAAACGGATAACAATTATATGAGTGCTAGTGAGATAAGGCAAAAATTTTTAGATTTTTTTAGAAGCAAGCAACATGTTATTGTTCCATCTGCCCCTATTGTTGTAAAAAATGATCCTTCGCTACTTTTTACAAATGCGGGTATGAACCAGTTTAAAGATTATTTTTTAGGAAATCAAAATCCTCCTTACGGTCGCATAGCAGATACGCAAAAATGCTTGCGGGTAAGTGGCAAACACAACGATTTGGAAGAAGTTGGCGTAGATACTTACCATCATACCATGTTTGAAATGTTGGGCAACTGGAGCTTTGGTGATTATTTTAAAAAAGAAGCCATTACTTGGAGCTGGGAATTGCTTACCGAAGTGTATAAAATTCCGAAAGACAGATTGTACGCTTCTGTTTTTGAAGGAGATGAAGCTGAAGGCATACCCGCCTCTAAAATTGCACTGGCAAAATGGAAAGAATTTTTGCCAGAAAGCCAGATTGTATATGGCAACAAGAAAGATAATTTTTGGGAAATGGGCGATACCGGACCATGTGGGCCATGCAGTGAGATACATGTAGATTGCAGGCCAGATGAGGAAAGAGCATTGGTACCAGGCAGGGATTTGGTAAATGCAGACCACCCACAGGTTATAGAAATATGGAACAATGTTTTTATACAATACAACCGTAAAAAAGATGGTACACTGGAGCCACTACCTGCTACACATGTAGATACAGGCATGGGTTTCGAAAGATTGGTAAGGGTAATACAAAACAAAAAAAGCAATTATGATACCGATGTATTTAGTGGTACCATAGCGGCAACTGAGAAAATAGTAAACAAAAAATACAATGCCAGTGATGATAAAGAGGCCGTTGCATTTCGTGTAATAGCAGATCATATACGTGCCATTTCTTTTACCATAGCAGATGGACAGTTGCCTTCAAACACAGGCGCAGGCTATGTTATACGCCGTATACTCCGCAGGGCAGTTAGGTATTATTATTCTTATTTAGATTACAAGCAACCATTGATGCACCAATTGGTTCCTGTATTGGCAAAACAATTTGAACATGTTTTTCCGGAATTATTTCAACAAGAAGATTTTGTAACCAAAGTTATCAAAGAAGAAGAAGAAGCTTTTTTGAGAACATTGGATAAGGGCTTGAAAAAAATCGATGATTTAGTAAATATATCAAAAGCCAGTGGCGTAATAAATGGAGATGCTGCATTTGAATTATTGGATACCTATGGCTTCCCCATAGATTTAACTACACTGATAGCACAAGAAAATAATTTGAAAGTAGATGAAGCGGGTTTTAATAAAGCATTGGCAGAACAAAAAACCCGCTCTCGTGCAGCTACTGCAATGGACACCGAAGATTGGCAAATTGTAAACGAAGGCAATGTAAGCTTTGTAGGTTACGATAGTTTAGAAACCAAAACACGCATTTTAAAGTACAGAAAAGTATCGGGTAAGGGCAAAGAATTATACCAAATCGTTTTAGACGAAACTGCTTTTTATGCAGAGAGTGGAGGGCAAGTGGGTGATAAAGGCATGTTGGTAATTGGCAATGAGCAGTTGGCAATTGTAGATACCAAAAAAGAAAATGATTTAATAATTCATTTTGCAGAAACATTGCCTACTAATTTAACGGGAGAAGTAATAGCAACGGTAGATGGGCCAAGGCGCCATAAAATAACGATACACCACAGCGTTACACACCTTATGCACGCTGCGTTGCGCCAAGTGTTGGGTACACATGTGGCGCAAAAAGGAAGTTTGGTAAATGATGAATATTTGCGTTTCGATTTTAGCCACTTTGCAAAAATGACCGATGATGAAATGGCACAAGTGGAAAAAATTGTAAACCAAAAAATAAGAGAGAACATACCCGTTGTTATAAAAAGCATGAGCAAGGAAGATGCTATGAAAACGGGTGCCATGGCATTGTTTGGCGAAAAATATGGAGACTTGGTTCGTGTGGTAACCATTGACCCCAATTATTCTATAGAGCTTTGTGGTGGTACGCATGTGGGCAATACCGGGGAAATAGGCTTCTTTAAACTTAGGAGCGAAACGGCCGTAGCCGCAGGTGTAAGAAGGGTGGAAGCAGTAAGTGGTGAAGCAGCAGAAAAATTAATTAACCAGGCATTTGAAGAAATAGATGCCGTAAAATCTTTGCTCAAAAATCCGAAAGAAGTAAGCAAGGCAATAGAAAGTTTGCAAACGGAAAATGCTGCCTTGGTTAAAAGGATAGAATCGCTTGAAGCAAGGCAATTGGTTGGTATTAGAAACGAATTGATGACTAAGGATGAAATAATAAACAATGTAACATTTGTAGGGCAAATAATAGAAGTGCCCCATGCAGATTCGTTAAAGAAACTGTGTACCGACTTAAAAAATCATTTGCACGACCATGTAATTGTATTGTGTGCAAACGTAGGCGGCAAGGCACATGTAGCCATCAGCATAAGCGATACTGTGGTAGTTGCAAAAAATTTAGACGCATCTAAAATGATAAAAGAAACCGTGAGCGGTCTTATACAAGGTGGCGGCGGCGGGCAAAAAAACATGGCTACTGCAGGTGGGCAAAATGTAGGAGGATTGAGTGAAGTGATAGAGAAAATAAAAAGCTTACTATAACAAATGAGACTAAAATTATTTATTCTATTTAGTTTAATCGGATTCAATATTGCCGTTTGTGCTCAAGAGGGGAACTATACTTTTTATTTAGATAAAAACTTAGCCGCAACAAGCAATGATTTATCCGTTATTCTTGGTATTGGGAATTACGAGGGAAAACTATTCAAATTAGATTGCTATAACAAGTTTACAAAAAAGCTAATACTTACACTACATTGTACTGATAGTACTGTAAGTGAGCTAAACGGTAGTTTTGTATCCTATCATAAAAATGGCGGCATAGAAACAGAGGGTCTTTATAAAAACAATGTAGAAGAAGGTCCTTGGCTTTTAAGAGATACCATTGGCTTGGTAATTGATTCTTCCAATTATAGCAACGGATTAAAAATTTCGCACGCTTCATTTACCTATTTATCCAATAAAAAAATAAGTTCATACGCATTTACAGATACTTTAAAAAACACGTATCAATATATTTCATTTGATAGTTTTGGCATAAAACAATATGATGCAAACTTTATTGGGAACAATGGAATATACAATAGTTATGATAGTGGCAAGCTAACATCTCAAAAAGTGTATTCAAGAGAACTTATAGAAGCAAAGTGTAATAAATGGTCTGAATATTTACGTAAAAATTTAAATGGCCTAATACCAACAGATAGAGGAGCCAAATCAGGTATTTATAAAACAATAATTAGATTTACTGTTGAAATAGACGGTACAATTTCAAATATTGTAGCAGAAACAAATTTTGGTTTTGGAATGGAAGATGAAGGCATAAGGGTTGTAAAAAATGGACCAAACTGGACCCCAGCAATGTTTTTTGGGATTCCAATAAAAGCCATTAGAAGACAACCCATAACATTTGTTGTTAGTGGTAGTGAGGGTTTTAAGTCTTTTGAAGAAAAAAATAAAGAAAATTGATAAAAGCAATTCCCATAGCCTTAATTTACCTTAGGCTATTGCTAGGATTCATCATTGTTGCTTGTAGCATTTTCCAAGTTGTTCACTATTCCATCATTGCCATTGTTTTATTAACCATCGGTTTGCTCTCCGATATTTTTGATGGCATCATTGCAAGGCATCTAAACATTTCTACACAAAAACTGAGGCGGTTAGACTCCACCATAGACCAAATCTTTTTCATTAGTGTAGCGATAGCAACTTACATACAATGCCCACAATTTTTTAAAACCAACGCCACAAAGCTTATCATACTTTTTTCTATTGAAGTACTTGCTTACTTGGTTTGTTTTTTAAAGTTTAAAAAAGAAATAGCCACACACACTATTGGAGCTAAGTTTTGGACACTGTTTTTATTTTCAACTCTTATAGAAATCATCCTTCATTGCCAATCAAGGGTTTTATTTGAGCTATGCTTTTGGTTTGGTATCGTTACCAGACTCGAAATTATTGTGATCATTCTTGCTTTAAAAAAATGGACAAATGATGTGCCTACATTATTTCATGCCATAAAACTTAGGAAAAGAAATTAAAAAGCACAAACTCTTCAATAGCTAAAAAAAGCCCAGTAAATATTTACTGGGCTTTTCAATGTTTTTAATTTTATTGCTATTTTATTATTGCTTGGGTTTTCTTTGTGGGCGCATAGATGGCTCTATTTCATCTTTCCACTTTTTCATTTGCGCTTCTGTAAAAATTAGTTTTAATTTATCATCTCTCTTTGTAGCCATCTCCTCTCTTGTAGCTTTCATTTTCTCTCTATCTATTTCACCGCCCGCCGCACGCATTTCATCTCTCATTTTTTGTTGTGCCGTAAAAAATTCTTCAAATACGGGATACGCTTTACCACCTTGTTCGCTGGATAAACCAAGGTCTGTTTGCAATTTTAGCAATGTTTCTTTTGTACGTTCG
>JANMGS010000474.1:0-2034 GCA_031374745.1 Ferruginibacter sp.
AATTATTTAAGGCTTATTATCACCAATAGTTTAGAATGTTTATTTGCTTGCTGCTTGCATCTTTATTTGTTACTGTTTCTTTTTTTATCCTATTCTACATTATTTTATGCTTAAAGGAATAATGGATAATAGGATAAAAAAAGAAACAGTAACAAATAAAGATGCAAGCAGCAAGCAAATAAACATTCTAAACTATTGGTGATAATAAGCCTTAAATAATTACTGGTAAATATCTTGCTGTAATTTCTCAATTTCCTCTTCGGCAATAATTACAGATTCATCAATCAAAGTAAAGAGATTCTTAAACTTTTCCAATATCAAATCCTTTTCAGCACTGGTTTTACAAAGCTCTTCAAACACTAAAAATTCAGTTGTTAAATTTGGAAAACCAACTCGACAAAATATAGATGAATGCACATAAATACTTTTTTGCAACTCAAGAATTCCAGCCTTATAAGCCGTTTTTAATGACGAATGGATTTCGGATTTACTTTTGATATAATCTTTCAAAATATCTACGAAATCATCTGTTGAGTCGTTGTAAAATCGTTTTAATGCTGTTTTATCAAAAGTTAAACTTTTCATAGGTCATTTTTAAGGTAATTGGTATGTAAAAGAAGTAGGATTATTAGGCCGATATTTATTGATTATACTTTCAGCTGTTTGAGGTAGCCGACTTATAAAAATAAGTACTGGATAATAATACATATCAATAAACGCATCTCTAAAAAAGATATTATAATAAAGCCCTAATAATCCATTAAAACAAAAAAGTTTAGTAAAAATACTAGTCCAGCCTTTCAAATTTGTAGAATAAATACTAAAACTTGATTCTAAAATGTAAGAATTTACGGTAATCGAATTCCATTTCATAATTTCAGTATCTTCATTTTAAACAAATCAAACTACATGAAACAAGGAGAAATAATACAAAGCCTAAAAAGCAACCATTCCCTTTTTCTTGATTTTTTAAAAAGCTTAAACAATACGGAATTTGAATATGCTCAAAAGAAAAAATGGTCGGCAGGGCAACAGCTAGAACATATTTATCGTAGCGTGAATCCACTATCGCAAGGATTGTTGCTACCAAAATTTATTATCAAACTGGTATTTGGCAAAGCAAATAGACCAAGCTTAACTTATGAAGAATTGCTGTCTAAATATCAAATGAAATTGCAAAATGGTGGTCGAGCTACAGGAAGATTTGTGCCAATGGATTTTGTAATTAGTCAAAAACAAAAACTGATACAGTTATTACAAGTTACAATAGATAAATTGTGTTTGCAACTTACAAATTTTTCGGAGCAGGATTTAGATAACATCATTTTACCACACCCTTTATTAGGTAAAATAACTTTACGAGAAATGATGTATTTTACTATTTATCATGTAAAGCATCACCATGAAATAATAAAAAGAGATTTGGCGAATTAAGGTTTGGTCTAATGGTCATTCAACGGCAAGCCTCTTTTTACAAATTCTGTCCAGTTTAAATATTCATCGCCTTTTCTTTGCTCTACCATAGTAATGCAATCATTTACTGGGCATACAATTTTGCACAAATTACAACCTACACATTCTTCTTCTTTAATAGTGTATTTATTGTAGGGGTTACCTCTTTCAATATTTATAGACTGATGCGATGTGTCCTCACAAGCAATATAACACAATCCGCAATGGATACAGGCATCTTGGTTGATGTTGGCCACTATATGATAATTGATATCCAGCTCTTCCCACTTCGTTATGTTGGGTACAGAAAGGCCTACAAAATCATCGATGGTCGCATACCCCTTTTCATCCATCCAATTGTTTAATCCATCGCATAAATCGGTAATGATTTTAAAACCACTGATCATGGCAGCCGTACATATCTGCACATTGCAGGCACCTAGCAACATAAATTCCGCAGCATCTTTCCATGTGGTTATACCCCCAATACCAGATATTGGTATTGATTTTAATTTTTCATGTTGTGCAAGACTGGTAAGCATTTTTAGCGCAATTGGTTTTACTGCTGGCCCGCAATACCCG
>JANMGS010000353.1:0-9880 GCA_031374745.1 Ferruginibacter sp.
AAACTTGCCCAAATTTGTTATGCCGAAAGCAGTGGTAATTATACAAACTTCCATTTGATAGATAATACCAAAATAATGGTGAGCCGCCAATTGGGCGAATATGAAAAATTGCTACCAACAGATATGTTTGTGCGCATACACAATAAACACATAATAAACCTTACTTGCATTCAAGAGTATATAAAGGGCAGCGGTGGAGAAGTTGTGTTGGAAAATGGCGCACGAATTACCGTAGCCGCAAGGCGAAAAGATGAGTTGCTCAGTAGGTTTGAAAAATGGTTGCGAAAAGCACCTACCCAAACCCCTCCGCAGGAGGGCCTTAAGCGTAAATAGCGGCAAATAATTATACAATCTATTTTCCTTGTTACAATTTTTAATTGCTCAGCATCTTGAGTCTAACATCTATCATCTAACATCTATCATCTCTTTACGCTTATACAAAATCCCCTTACGCTTATACATTCATACTTTTCTAGTAGTTTTTTCTTTTTCATCTTTATTTATATTTAGGTAGATACCTGTATTACCAAAACCAAAAGACCCCGTATTGCATAAGTTGCGTGTATGGCAACTTATGCAGGGGCAAACAGGTACACAGGCCATGAAATCTAATGAACCTATTGTAGAAAAGAAGTATTAATTTATTAGCCAAGCAATTTTGATAAACTTAATTGCTGGGCCATATAAACATCCATATCTGTGCGATTTTGTAAGGAATGTGCAAGCATTGGATAATGAACAGAAAACAACTGGAAGAAATATCGGTACAAGCGAATTGTATTCGCTCAAAATAAAAAGTTTATCACTATAAAACGAATGCCTACAAAAAATATCCGCCTTAGAAACGCCATGCTAAAACAAAATACAAATTTTTAATAAATAATCAAATCTATCGTCATGAATCAACTTAAACAACTTTTACTCTTATTCATATGCTTTGCATCTTTTGCTGCAAAGGCGCAGCCGGGAAGCGCACAAATAAGTATAGTAAACTTTACTGTAAAACAAAAACTACCTGCAGATGTAAGTAAGTGGAACAGTGAACCAGCAAGCGTTTTATTGGTAGCAAAGTACATGGGGCAAGGTAATGTTGTAGGCTCAAAATTGGTATTGCAAATAAAAAAGGGAAGTGCTAGGATATGTGGAAACGATATGCAATCGGCTGCTTTTTTAGATGCTTTTCAAACCAGAAATTTTAATGCCAACGAACTAACTGGAGCACTAACGAGTTGCCCTAAACTTAGCCCTGGAAGCTATACTTTATGTGCCCAATTTTTTGGAGAAGATAGAAAGGAAAAAAGTGCAGAAACTTGCAGGGCTTTTACAGTAGAAGATGAAGTGCAAGTGCAGGAATCTTTTAGCCCTCCTCAAAATATAACGCCAGAAAATGGGAAAGTATTTAAACTATCGGAAGTAAGTGGTGCTGTAAATTTTAGGTGGACACCCTTAGTGCCAAAACCGAAAGAACAAGTGACCTACAAATTAAGGGTGTGGCAATTAATGCAAGGGCAATCTGGATCGCAAGCCATGAGAACCAACCAGCCTATTGTAACAAAAGATGTAGATAATATTACCCAAGCAGTAATTTCAAATATTTACACAGGCCCATGCAGGCCACCATACTTGTGCGATTATGTATGGAATGTACAAGCAGTAAATAAAGCAGGAAAGCCTATAGGAAGTAATGATGGGTTAAGTGGACCATTTAATTTTACCATATCTGATAATAAAAGCAGTGAGGCTGTAAATACGCCCGCAACCTGTGCAACACCGGTAATAAATTTCCCTGAAAATGGAAAAGCATTTAATAAGGATACAAAAAATATCGAAATAAAAGGATTTGTAAATGAAGAAGGAAAAAGCATAAAGTTATTGCTGTATAAAATTTCCGACGATCCTAATGTAGTAGATAACTTAGCACAAGCAAGTAAAGGACAAGCTTTCTTCTCACCATTAGAAACATTTAATTATGCGGATGCTGCAAAAAAAATAAATTCAACTGCTAAAAATTATGATGTAAAAACAGAACGTAGCGGTAATAATTCTACAAGCTTTTCGGCATCAATTTCTACGGCAGAATTAGCGCATGGTAGCTATTATGTGATTGTGCAAAATGGCAATTGCCCTTCAACCCCAATGGCTTTCAGTATGAGTGCAGGCTGCGGTACAAACCTAAGTACGGTTACAATAAACTGCAAGGCTTGGGTAAATGGTTTTCCTACTTATACTGTTTCAATTGTTTTCAATAATATTCCACCATTACCGGGCGGGCAAAATTGTACAACTGTAATGAACAGTATTTCGGCGGTAACCGGCAGTATAAGTGGCTTAGCTAGTTTACCGGTTACTATTCCGTCAGGTGGCTCTTCGCCTGCTGTAACGTTTACCTATACACCTGCCACAGCCACCCAAACAACTGTAAATTTTAATTATTTTGGTATTTGGAACGATGGCTTTAACAACACAAGCAATTTTGGTAGTGGTGCTGTTACTTTACCAAGTTGTGTTTGTAATAGTTGCAAGGATATTCAATGGAATATAGGCTTGCAAACTGTCGCTGTTACAGGCAATAATTTTAATATTTCTCAGCCGTTAAATATTGCAGCTACAGGCTTAGGAAACATTGTTGCAGCCAAAGCTGAAATTATTGCCTTTGAAAGATACGTTGGAGACAGTTGTGTGGGATGTAACAAGGATTATACCCAGTGGGGAAATTTTACATCTGGTACATATGCGGGTAACAATGGTAGTCTTGCAAATGCTACAGCTCCGGTATCTGGCAATACAACTCATTCACTTTACTGGAATGCTTCCGGAGGCGGAACATTTCCTGCCAACAGCCCTTTTAATTTAAACATTACTACGCCGGTGCTGAGTAATCTTACCTGCTGTTGCGATAGAGTAGCAGTAACAATCAGGTACACGTTTTCATTTAAGAATGGAAACAATGGCGTATGTAAAATGTGCAGCTTTATAAAAAGGTATGAGTATAAAAAAGGCAATTGCCCCAATGGTGGAACTGATACACCTGCCGATATAAACCTAAACCCTACTAAATAATTTTATAAATTTCTTCACGATGAAAAATATCATTAAAATAATACAAATTTTACTCGTTGTGCTAATAATTGGCCTCACTGCCGGTGCGCAATCACCATTGCCATTAAAATATGGAGATGGGGTTGTAACACATAGCCCAAACTCCTACACCGCCTCCGGACCAACAACATCACCTGCGGTTGTACGAATTATCCATTCATCTAACACTATTACAGCACCTCTTGGTGCAACTTGGACATCACTACCAAAGCCTCCAAATGATTTTTATCCTAATTGGAATGTGAATATATTGGGTTACGTATTCGGTATCACTTTAGATCAAAATATCAATCCAAATATTTATGTTTCTTCTACACAAATCTATACTTCCACAAACATAAATCAAAGAAAAGTATGGCGGTTGAATGGCTCTACAGGCGTTCAGTCACTGGTATTCGATTTTAATAATCCATCAGGTACTGGTGCAGCTACAAGTACAAGATCTCTTGGTAATTTGAAATATTGTAAAATTGGCGGCATAGAAAATATATATGTTTCAGATTGGGAGAATGGGCATATTAAAAGAATTACCGGTAACTCAACGTCGTCTTCACTCTGGGCAAACCAAAGCCCCTTTTCGCCGCTGTTTGGTAAACTGCAAAAAGACCCGAGAGAAATGCCATATGGATTAGCTGTTAGAAAAATGCCCGGTGGAACTTTCAAACTTTACTATGCAAAAACATCAACCAACAGCAACAGCAATTCAATTGGCGGGTATGGAAATAATGAAATATGGTCAGTAGATTTAAACGTAGTCGGAGATTTTGTATTGGGTACTGAAACGCAGCAAATTATTCCTGTCATTAACAGGCCCCCAAGTTCATGGGGTGGATATCCAGGTGCAGGTAATTCATACACTTGCTCTATTTTACCGGTTATTGCAGATTTAGCTTTTACAAACAACGGAAAAAAAATGCTTGTGGGGCAACAATCTTGGGGCGTATTTGGGTTACTTGCTCCGCATAATTCAGAAGTAAAAGAATTTGTAAATACACCGCTGCTGTCAACAACATGGATAGCTTCTGGAAATATTTTCCCATCGGGTCAAAATTTGGGAGTAAGCTGCCCAGGAAGTCTGGGAGGCTACGCAAATGCTGTTGGAGGAGTTAGTTATTCCGATAATATTTTAAGAAAAAATGAACTGTCCTTTGGTTGTGATACCGCCGTTTATTTTACCGCTGATTATATAAATGTAGCCCTTGGCTCAAATACGGTGTATGGTGTGCAAGGTATGAATGCAAACGGTGGCTTATCAAATTCCATTTCAAATTCGATATGGATAGATGAAGATGATAATCTCGCCTATTATGATAAAATATTTTTAGGAGATGTAGAGGTTTATAAAAAGCCTGATGCCTGCTCAGTAGTTTGCGATTGTGGTCGTTGGGACAGTATTGGTTACAACAACAATTCTCATTGGTGGTTAAACAATACAGCGCCTCCACCGCCGCTACCCACTATCAGTTTTAACCAAGGCGCTGCAACGGGTGTTCTTTTTCCTTTTTATACTTGTAATGGAGGGCCTTGTTCCGCAACATTTGCTTATCAAATTATTAGTAACACTGGTACTTTTACTACTATCAGTGGCAGCCCTACAGGTGGTTTAGACCTGGGGCAAACGGCAATAAACAATTTACCCTGCGGCAGTTATTTTTTAAATATTACGCCAACCTGCGGCAATATAAAATGCCCTCCCATCCGTATTCCAATCGTAATTATTTGTCCGCCACCATGCGAACCATGTGCGGGTAATGTAACCATTACACAAGGACAAGTTAATGTTACTGCACAAAATAATATTAGTAATCCAAACCCTGTATCTACCGCCATTACAAGCTTTACGCTTACATCATCGGTACCTGTTACAGAATTAAGGGTACTAATAGACGAGTTTAGAATAACGACTAGCACCGGAAATGAAAATTGCCTGTTGTGCAGAAACAAACCACAAACATGGGCCAATATAAATGCTGGTAGTCTGAGCGGCGTAAGCTTTCAACCAATGGCATCACCTGCAACTTTTCCGCCGGCATTGGAGAAAGATATAAGGGAACTGGTGTTCAATAATGGGCCGGGTACATTTTTTAATTTGAGTGGCAATTCATTAAACCTAACCTTGGGCGTGCCAGGTGTAACAGGCTTAAATTGCTGTACGTTAAAAGCTGAGCTTTGTATTAAATTTATTATTAGAGATGTAAATTGCTGTGAAAAAGAAGTGTTGAAATGTTTTACATTTAACCTTTAATAAATTTTACTGATTGAAAACAAAATATTTGTCAATAAAAATTGCATTTTGGTGTTTATGCTTTTGTGCAAATAATAAAACGGTAAGTGCACAGGTATTTTTTGCGAAAAATATTAAACTGTACGATTATTTCAATAGGTTTTTTATTCAAGAAATTGAGCTGGATGTAGCTGGATTGCCGGCAAAAACAGATAGCTTTTTCGGGCTCGAAAAAATTGAAATTACGCTACACCATAAAAAAGTAAGCGACCTAAAAATACAGTTACAATCGCCTGATGGTTCTACTGTTTGGGTAACCAACCGAAATGGTGGCAACGATGGGGAAAATTATGTACGTACCTCGTTTCAACAGTTTGGTGTAAATGGATTAATAAATAATGCGAAAGCGCCTTTTACTGGAAATTATACGCCCGATGGTGAAATAGCCGCATTTAACAATGGCAGCAACCCCAATGGCAAATGGAAATTATTAATAGAAGATTTGAAGCAAGGCGAAGAAGGTTTTTTAGATTCTGTGAAAATAATATTTGGTGAAAAACCTGCATTTATAAAGCAGCGACTTTATTGTAATTTTGATAATCCGGTTTTATGTGTATGTAATAAAAATGATTGTACGCTCTTGCCAGATTTGGTAATTGTGCCGCAGTTTTCACAAACACAATATCATGAATTTGCTGCAAATGATAAAATTTATCCTGGTCAATTAAAAGTTGCTGTAGCGATCGCTAATATTGGGCTCGGCCCCTTGGAAGTAGTGCCCGACACGCTTGTAAAAGGTACTTGCTGTGGCGCTGACACCATATCTGAAAAAGAAGAAAAACGGTATCCTCTTTATCAAAATATTTATACAAAAAAAGAAAATACTTTTAGCAAAATAAAAAATAAGGTGGGTACAATTTATTTTGAAAGCAAACCCGGGCACCAGCATTATCATGTAGATAATTGGATTGAAATGCGGTTGATAAAAATGGTAAAAGGCAAACGAATTATTGCATGTAAAGGACAGAAAGTGAGTTATTGTTTATTTACTACCGGCATGCTCTACGAAAAAGACAGCAGTAGTTTAATAAACAAAAAGTTTTATCGGAGTGAGATGCCAAATTTTTCATTGGGAAATTATTTTGCCTGCAGTTTACAAAAGCAAGGGATTTCTGTTGGCGGGTACGATTATTACGGAATGATGTACGAAGGGCAGTTTCTTCAATTGCCAAAAGGTTTAAAAAATGGAATCTATGTTTTAGAGATAGAAGTGGATCCGGCCCATCAATACAGAGAAAGTAACAGGGGTAATAATATTTTTAAAATGCCAATATCTATTCGTTTTCAAAATTAAATTTAATTGCGTTTTTTAAGGTTGTATGATCATTTCTCCAATTAAATAATATAGCTTACCAAGCACCAAAGTAACTTATTATTGAATGATTTGTATGATAATAAGTTACTAGTGTGCTACGACTATGTTTTTTAATTTGGCTATAATACTTTGTCATTTATTGCATGCAAATACATCTTAGTAAACTTTCTATCTTTATGAGGAAATACTTCCTTTTATTAGCTCTTTTTTTACCCTTATTGATTATAAGTTTAAAAATAGAAAACTGGTAAACAATTATTCTGAAAATATTATAGACTCATTAATTGAGTGAGCACCTTCAATGAAGATAATCCTATGGTAAAAGCAATTGTACTAACTCAAAAACCAACCATACCTATCCATAAAATATAATGGGTTTACGCAGTGCAGGAAATGCTAATTAATAAAAGAAAATTGTTCATCGTTAGCAATAATAGAAACAGCCACTAATTGTCGCAGTGGAAAAAGCTTGCGTTCGTATTAAAGAGAAAAATACACCCAGGATATTTTTTCGTTCTTGGAAAATGTGCAACAAAAGAATAGTTCAGACAAAATTGCCTTGCCCACCATGCAAGGCTTACAGTTTGTAAAACTTGCACAAATTAGTTATGTGAAAGCGGTGGTGAAGTTGTGTTGGAAAATGGCGCACGAATTACCGCAGCCGCAAGGCGAAAAGATGAGTGCTCAGTAAGTTTGAAAAATGGTTGCGAAAAGCACCTACCCAAACCCTTATGCAAGAGAGGCTTAAGCGGAAATAGCGGCCAAATTGTTATCCAATTTATTGTCCCATGTTACAATTTTAACTTGCTCAGCATCTTAAGTCTCACATCTATCATCTCACATCTATCATCTAACATCTCTTTACACTTATACAAAATCCCCTTACGCTTATACATTCATACTTTTCTAGTAGTATTTTCTTTTTCATCTTTATGTTGAGAAATGAAATATCAAAACTACATATTCGCATTTATCTTAACTAACTGCTTATTTTTTAGTGAATGCGCTTTTACACAACAACCGCTTAATCAAATAAATATTTCTAGCTTTTCCGTAAAAAATAGA
The DNA here is from genome assembly GCA_031374745.1 of Ferruginibacter sp. GTDB lineage: Bacteria > Bacteroidota > Bacteroidia > Chitinophagales > Chitinophagaceae > Ferruginibacter. The sequence continues at coordinate 7,764 of JANMGS010000353.1, forward strand.
TTGCCAGCCGATGTAAGTACCTGGGGAAATATACCTGCAAGTATAGTGTTGGTAGCACAAAAGTTACCACAAGCACAATTGAAGGATGTAAAATTGGTTTTGCAAATTAAACAAGCTGGAACGAAAATTTGTGGAAATACGGTGCAAGCGGCTTCAACAACGGATGTACTAGCCGTACGTAATTTTTCTGCCAATGAACTATTGGGTATGCTTGCGCAATGCCCAAGACTTACTCCCAATATGTATACTTTGTGCGTACAATTTTTTAACATTGATAACTATCCCATTAGCAAAGAATTTTGTAAAGAATTTATGGTGGGAGATGCAGTGCAATCTTATAGTGCGCCTCAAAATATTGCGCCTTCTAACGAGAAAAAGTTTGAAGAAGCGGCTCTAAAAGTACCACTTACATTTAGGTGGATACCTGTATTACCAAAACCCAAAGACCCCGTAATGTATAAGCTGCGTGTATGGCAGCTTATGCAGGGGCAAACGGGTATGCAAGCCATGAAATCGAATGAACCCATTGTAGAAAAAGGAGTAACTAATATTAACCAAGCCGTTCTTACAAATATTATTACAGGGAATTGCCGACCACCTTATTTATGTGACTTTGTTTGGAATGTTCAAGCATTAGATAAGGATGGTAAACCAATAGGAAAAAATATGGGTACAAGCGAATTGTATTCGTTTAAAATAAAAAGTTTATCACTATAAAACCAATGCCTATACAAAATAGCTAGTTTAAAAACGATATGCTAAACCAAACAATAAATTTTTAATACATAATTAAATCTACTGCCATGAATCAATTTAAAAAACTCTTACTCTTACTAATGTGCTTTGCATCTTTTACCGCAAAGGCACAGCCGGGAAGTGCACAAATAAGTATTGTAAACTTTACCGTAAAACAAAAATTACCTGCAGATGTAAGTACTTGGAACAGCATACCTGCAAGTGTTTTGTTGGTAGCAAAGTACATGGGGCAAGGCAATATTGTAGGCTCAAAATTGGTATTTCAAATAAAAAAGGGAAGTGCGCAGGTATGTGGAAACGATTTGCAATCGGCTACTTTTTTAGAGGCTTTTCAAACCAGAAACTTTAATGCCAACGAACTAACTGGCGTACTAACGAATTGTCCTATACTTAGCCCAGGCAGCTATACCTTATGTGTACAATTTTTTGGAGAAGATAGAAAAGAAAAAAGTGCGGAAGTATGCAGGCCATTTACGGTAGAAGATGAAGTGCAAGTAATGGGATCATTCAATCCCCCACAAAATATTAATCCTAGCAATGGAAAAATATTTAAGCCAGAAGAATTAAAAGGGCCAATAACTTTTAGGTGGACACCAATTGTACCTAGGCCTAAAGAGTCGGTAACTTATCGCCTAAAAGTTTGGCAATTGATGCAAGGGCAAAACGGTACACAAGCTATGCGTACCAATCCGCCAATTGTAACAAAAGATGTAGATAATATTACACAAGCAATAGTTGCAAATATTTATACTGGACCTTGCAGGCCACCATATTTGTGCGAATATGTGTGGAATGTACAAGCATTGGATAAAGAGGGGAAACCAATTGGTTCTAATAATTGTAACAGTGAATTGTGGAGTTTTAAAGTTCAAAATAATATCGATATACAGATAGATAGTTTAAAAGTGGGTTGTTGTATAAATGGCAAACAATCTATTTATTTGAAAATAAAAAACAACCTGGGTACTAGTGTAAACATTGTAGCCGTTAAATACAAAGTAAATGGGGTAGGGGCGGCTATCAATCTTATACCCATTGCACCTCCACTTACACAATTGGTGTTAGGTAATGGTACAGTCGTTTTTACTTCTTCTATAAATTGTATTGACGCAGCAAATTTTTTAAAGTTTTTGGTAGATGCGGAAGATGTGGCTGACCCTGATAATAAAGAAACTGAGGTAAAAAGCGATACCCTTACATGCAAGTGTGACGCTTGCGATGAAAAGAATTTCTCGCTTACAGCGCCAACACCTTCGCAAATAAATTTTGCAAATAATATTTTATCGTTTTCACAACCACTCACAATAGGTTCAGTAAAACCTGTAAAAAGCATAAAAGCGGAGCTGGTTTATTTTGAAATG
>JANMGS010000524.1:0-10050 GCA_031374745.1 Ferruginibacter sp.
TTGGCTGCACTGGTGGGCAACACAGGAGCGTATATGCAGCGGATGCGCTTGCTAGACATTTAAAAAATAAGTACGCTGTAAAAACGGTGGTAAAACATGTGGAGCAAAATTTTGAGGAATAATTTTATCGCCACGAACCAAACTAATTTACACGAATAAAAAATGTTACATACTTATTAAGTCCGCCTGAGCCTAACAATCATTATTAATCTAAATTTTGTCATTTGGAAAGCACTTGAAAATAATTTTTATACTTTTTATGAAATGAGCCATAACAAATGTTGATACCAACATTAATGTTTATTGGCGAATAACATGTGACAAAAAACAATAAAAAATGAACACATGAAAGCAATGATACTTGCCGCAGGTCTTGGTACTCGGCTAAAGCCCTTTACAGAACAACACCCCAAAGCATTATATCCAATTAATGGGAAACCCTTGTTGCAAAGAAACATTGAATACTTACAGTCTTATGCTGTGAACAATATTATTGTAAACGTACACCATTTTGCAGATCAAATTACTGCAGCAATAAAAGAAAACAATGGCTGGGGTTGCAATGTAACAATAAGCGATGAAACAAACGAAGTACTAGAAACAGGTGGTGGATTAAAAAAAGCAGCCCATTTTTTTGAAAATGATACACATCCGTTTGTATTGATGAATGCCGATATGCTTACAGATTTACATCTTGAAAAAATGATACACTCTCATGCCCATCATAATCCTTTAGCTACATTGGCAGTAACCAATAGACCAACAAGTAGGTATTTATTATTTGATGAAGAAAATATTTTATGCGGTTGGCTCAACGAAAAAACGGGAGAGCAAAAGGGAAAAATGGGAACCAAGAAAGCATTCAGTGGAATTCACATTATTTCTCCAAAAATATTTTCGCTTATAAAGGAAGAAGGGAAATTTTCGATGATAGAATTATACCTACGATTGGCTACATCCCAAAGGATAATGGCTTTTGATCATAGCGATGGAAAATTAATTGACGTTGGTAAACCAGAAAGTATTTCATTGGCAGAGGAAATGTTTCCTTAGTATAAATCTATTGTAAGATTAATTGGTTTCTTGAGGAATATCAAATCCCTGTTTCTTTTCTACTTTTGGTTTTAATCCAAAATTATATTTTAAAGCAATGCCAACTCTTCTTGTATCTCCATACTGGTTTCCGTTTGCCACAAACTTAGGCACATCAACTTCAAAATCTAATCTATTGGTGTACAGTAAATCATTTACGGATAGTATAATATTTACCTTCTTTTTTAGAATGCTCTTATTGGCAGATATATTTAATGTGCCAAAAGTACTTGTTTCAAAGAAATTGGTTACACCATTTAAGCGCATCCATCCATTTAAGCTAAGATTAAGTGTAGGTGTAGGTTTGTAGTTGTGAAACATAAAAACATTCCAGCTGGCTCTTTTGTATTTAAATTGCTCGCCATTATAAAAACCATCGTAATTTATCATGTTCATCTGTGTGCCTAAATAGAAAAAATATTTCCCCCCTGGTGGTATTCCAGTAACAAACCGCATGTACACTTCTTTGTTCTTTCCAAGGTTATCCCATGTACGAAACAATGTATCTCCCCTGGCATTGGTAAGCGTTGTAAAAATATCCTTAATATCATTTATACCAACAGAAAAAATTGGAAATTCATCTGCTGTCATATTGAATTCATAATTATTCGTAATCTGTGGACGTAAACTTGGATTACCTATATCAAAAGTATATTGATCTACAAATTTTGGGAAAGGGTTTAGCGCTTCGTAGAATGGCCTGGTTATACTTCTTCTAAAAATGAGGTTTCCTGTAAGTTTAAATCCAAATGCTTTTCCCATACCACTACGTAAATAGATATATGGGAATAGGTCGGTACGATTTATGGCAAAAGCCGTTGCAGTTGGTACAATCTGGTTGCCTTTAATATCAGTATATTCTAGTCTTAATCCTGGCTTTATTGTTAATTTGCCGAGTGTTTTTGCTACTTGTAAATATATGGAAGCAATGTTTTCTTTGTACTTAAATGTATTGGTTTGGTAGGTATTTAAATATTTACCCGTACTGGTATCTGCAAAAAAAACAGCCCTATTATTGCTTGCGCTTATATTTAGTTTTGTACCGGTTTCAATGGTAAATTTATTTTTTGTCTTTAAAACAAGGTCACTTTTAAAGGTTACAATATTTTTTTTATTTAGGATGGAACCATCACCAAACAGTGTGTTTTTTTGTGGAACGATGCTAATGTTATCATACAATTGATTGTTGTCATTTTTGTAATAACTATAATCGAGGGAGTTGGTCCACTCGCTTCCAACCGAATCAATTTTATATTTTGTAGAAACCGTATTGCCCATAAAAAAAGTAGGCCCAGTATTGCTTACCAATGTTGTATTTTGTCCAATTCTAGCTCCATTAAATACACTAAATATATCTATTTCATTGTTTACATTGCTTCTGTTATTATTTGCTGTAAAGCGGGCATCATAAGCAACATTCCATTTCTGAGAAATTTGATAGTCGAAACCGCCCCCAGCATAGTTGGTAACTGCAGGTAATTTTGTTATAGATGATTGTTTGAAAATAATTCTATCGGTTGGTCGCTCCGACCCTAAATATTGAAAGTTTGTCCTATTGGAAAAATTATAGCTGAGGTAAGTATTTAATTTATTATCACTTTTATTTATATTAAATCCAAAAGTTTCGGTAGCATACACTCCTTGAAAATAGGATGCATCAACGCTTCCGTTGGTGCCTAATTTTACACCTTTTTTAAGTACAATATTTACAATTCCCCCGCTACTAGCGGCATCATATTTTGCCGATGGGTTTCTTAAAATTTCTATTTTTGTAATGCTGGTGGCTGGCAAGCTTCTTAGCAAAGAAGCTATATCTGCAGCACTCAATTTCAATTCTCTCCCATTAATGTAGATGGATGCGGGTGTTGCACTGTTCAAGTAAACATTTCCATCTTGATCTACAATTGCACCGGGTGTTTTTTCTAGTACCTCAAGCCCATTGGTACTACTATTTGCCAGCACTTCTGCATCAACAATTGTTTTGTCGTCTTCTTGCTTTATTAGTGGCTTACTACTTGTTACTGTAACTATATCTAAATTTTTGGGTGCAACAGTAGTTACAAAATTTACAACCGTATCACTATTGCCTGTTTCTATTCTTTGGTAAATAGTATTGTATCCGATTGCTGTTATTCTTGCGATGTAAAAGCTGTTTTTTTCCAGTAAAAAATTGGCGTTATTTTTTAATGTTTTTACAAAAAGAATGGCACTGTCCTTACTGCTTAGAATTTGAGCAGTAGCATTTTGTATTACTTCGTTGTTGGCATTCCTTAGTAGAATCGCCACTTTTACTTTCTGAGCACTTGAATCAATATAAACCATCGTTAGAATGATGGTTATTAGGATTTTAAAGTTCAATTTTTGTTATTTAAGAAGCCAATATAGTAAGACTGCTATTTTAGCAATTAAGCTGCGTATAGATTTTGCAGGCACGAATATAGTGCTTAAATCATCACTACATTAGTCTTTTTTCTCAAACAACTCTTTCTTATCTACCACTTTTACCTCTTTCCCCTTTTTCAATGTTTTGCTTACTACATCATAAGGCCCTGTAATTACCTCTTCTCCCCCTTTTAACCCACCCAATATTTCTATGTAATTTATATCTTGTATGCCCGTTTTTACAACTACTTTGTTTACTTTATTATCTGCTCCTTTTACAAATACTACTACTTCTATATCATCCGTTATATCTGTTGCCGAACTTTCCTTTTCTACAATGGCATCTTTCTTTTTTACAGCATCAGTAGAGTCATTTTTTTCTCTGGTGGTTACAGCATTTATAGGAACACTAATTACATCTTTTCTTGTTTTTGTTTGTATATCAGCATTGGCACTCATGCCTGGTCTAAAAGGAAAACTGCCTTTGCCCAGTAAGTCGGCATAGCTATCCTTAATTATTCTAATGTATACTTTATATTGTGTAACATCGCTTGTAGCGCTGCCTAGCTGGTTTGATGCACCGTTGTTACTACTCGCTATCTGGGTTACAACCCCTTTAAATTTTCTTTCACTGTATGCATCTACACTTACCAATGCACTATCGCCCAGCTTTACTTTTGGCACATCGTTTTCTCCTACATCTACTCGTATTTCTATTTTATCCATATCTGCAATTCTAAGCATTTCGGTACCCACATTAAAACTATTACCAGCTACTTTTTCGCCTTTTTTTACATTTAATAAACTCACTACTCCGTCCATTGGCGCTACAATAGCTGTTCTTCCAAGGTCTGTATTGGCTTTTGCCAAATTATCCCTAGCACTTTGTACACTTGCTCTTGCGCTTTGTACGCTTGCCTGGCCACCACGTATGCCTTGTACGGCTGCATTGTAATTTGCTTTAGATGTTTTAAAATTTGCTTCTGCCACATTAAACTCTGCAGCGCTTATCACCTTTTCATCAAAGAGTCTTTTTTGCATGTTGTAATTTCGTTCTGCTTGTTCTTGTTGCGCTTTCAATGCATCCAATGCCGCCTGAGAATTATTAACCTGTGCTTGCTGCACACTTACTTGCGCCTGGCTTTGGGCTACACCACTTGCTGCTTGGCTGCGCTGTATATTGTACACATCTGCATATATGCGGGCTAGCAATTGTCCTTTTTTAACCGTATCTCCTTCTGCTACGGTGAGCTCTGTTATTTCTCCACTAATATCCGGACTTACTTTTACCTCTATCTCCGGATAAATTTTACCACTGGCATTTACTATTTCTATAATGGTACGTTGTTTAGCTTTTTCAGCCGTTACTTTTATGCCGCTGGCTTTACCAAATACGCCAACCTTAGAAAGTACGATCAGTAATACAACCAATATTGCAAGAACTATTAAAATCCATTTTGTTTTTTTATTCATGAGAGCAGCGTATTTAGTATTGAGTATTGAGATTGGTTTGTAATACTTTTTAGTTTATTCTTTTATCTAATTTTATTTTCTTACTTAACATGCTATTTTTATATTATTTCGCTTCGTGAAGCCAAATTTTAGTACTTAGTATTGAGATTGGTTTGTGATACTTTTCAGTTTATTTTTATTAATATGTTATTCAATTTTTTAAACTTCCAATTTTTTAAATCAATGCGTGAAGCCCAGTCTTGATACTCAATACTAGATACTCAATACTATAATCGAAGCCCCATTCCTTTGTAAAACTCTAGCACTTTCATTTTAAAGACGTAATCAAATTGGTTTTGCGTATACTGAAGTTTAGCCCTCAATACATTGTTTTGCGTTGTTATTAAATCGAACGTACCTAGCATGCCCACATTAAAACGTTTGGTAGCGTAGGTTAAATTCAGTTCATTTATATCTACTGATTTTTTACTCGCATTAAATTTTTCGTACGCTATTAAAGCAGCAGTATAAGCTTGATAAATATCTTGTTTCAATTTTTGGTTATCTTGCTGCTTTTGCAGATTAATGGATTCTATATTTAATTTGCTTCTATCGTAATTGGCTTTAGCTGAACCACCATTAAATATGGGAACCCTCAAACTTAATCCAATTGACTTTTGAAGATTATTGTCTATTTGCCCTATAAAATTCCCTGTTTTATTGTACCCTCCCGATTTAACAAATGAAAAATCTGGCTGCAAAACATTGTATTGCACCCCTGCTCCTGCATCAGCAATCAAACCGCTGGATTTATAACCATTGAAAACCGGCGTTACAGCTGCAGTTCTTGATGCAATATAGGAGGTACCCAAACTCCCGAAGGCGCTTAAGGTAGGATAAAAGCCAGCTTTAGCCACCGCTACATTTTTCTCTGCCGCTTTCAATTTAAAATCGTTGAATCGCTGTTGTGGTAAATTTTTTACAGCAAGTTCATACACATAATCTGGTTGCAAATTTGCGATTGGCTCTACAGGTATTTTGTCTATTGGCGGCGTTTCCACTTCAAAAGGGGTGGATGCATCCAAACTCATGAAAGATTTTAATGAAAGGATAGCTTGTGTTGTGTTTCCTTTGGTAGTTATATAATTTAGGCTATCCTGCGCCAGTTGTGCTTCTAGTTGTGTTGCATTTAGCTCTGGTAAAGCACCTGCATCTACCTGCTTACGTGTATTGGTAAGTTGCGATTGTGTTTGTTGTATTTGCAAAATAGCAATGTTTTCTTGCTCTTTGCTTAGCAATATTTGTAAATATGCATTGGCAGCAGAGAGTGCCACATCATTTTTTATTTTTTCTGTAGCCGCTCCAGCCGCTTTCAGTTCCCATTCATTTGCTACAATGGTATTTCGTTTGCTATAAAAATTAAAAATATCTGCACTGCTCTGCAATTGAAAACCAGCATTCAAGTAGGTTTGTGTAATACGTGTAAAAGTGGTAGGATCTTGGTTGTTTCCGGAGTTAAGCCCAGTGCTGCCGCTAAAATTCGCATTAGGATATAAAGAAAGTTTGCTTTGTTTATAGTTTATGGCGGCAACTTTAGTCTGCACATCATTCAGCTTGGCCCCCAAATTATTGGCCATGGCATAATTTACAATGGTTTGAAGGTTCCATTTTTGCTGGGCCTGGCTGCTGTTTGTAAGTGTTATAATAAAGATAAATGATAATAAAATTCGCATACACAAAAATATTGCTTTGTATTTTAATATACTGAAGGAATTTTTATAAACGGAAAAGATTAAGGATAAAAATGTAGAAGATAGAAAGCTATTTTTTGTTAATGCGGATAAAAAAGTCAGATAAGGAGATTTTAAAGTATTTGCAAATGGCGGTTAATGTGGTAATGCTTGTGTTAGAACTAGCAGTTTCAATACGACCTATATGAATATTTGTATCAATAAAAACATCTTCTTGGCTTAGTTGAATTTACTTACGCAAAGCCTTTATTTTTACAGCTATTTTTTTTAATAATATCGTATTACGTATTTGCTACATAAACTTGAAGAATCATTTACAAATGAAGAAAAAGCTGTACTAATTTTCTTAAGTATTTTAAAGCATTCAACTTTTTATGCGGTACATCAGACTAAAGATTGGAGCGATATGTTAATAATTTTCTATCTTTAAACATAGGTAAAATAGATTCTTGAAAATGTTTATTAGAATAATATTCTGACTTATAAAATAAGTCAGAATATTATTTTATATTATAAGTTCTAAAGTAAATCATTAAAAAAAATTGAAACAAATATCTATTATATCATTAATAATAATTGCTAGCTGTAACAATAAAATGAAGCCAAGTGAATTTCATACTAAGAGGATGGGATTTCTTAAAAACTTTAAAGATTTTACAACCCTTAATACCCCAACAAAATATAAAAATTTGATAGACACATTAAAAAATGTGTATTATGATGACCAATTATATAGAGATAATAAAGAACCGAAATATTATTTACAAAATTACAAAAAACAAGATGTGCTGGATAAAAAAAACCAAACCATCATTTTAAGTATTTTAGATAGATATGGATATCTAGGAATAAAAGACGTAGGCTTTATTGGTAACGCAGCAATAAGTATAACTTTAGATCATGCGCCTTACGACATAAAATTAAGATACCTACCAATTATTGAAGCTGCATTTCAAAATAAAAATATGAGCCCTGGACTTTATACTATATACAAAGACAAAATGGCAATGAAAGAACACCGGCTTCAAGAATATGGCACACAAATAATAACCTTAAATACAGGCTATTCATTTTATCCTTTGGACATTAATAAAACTGAAATCAATAGAAAGCGAATAGGATTGAAACAAGATTTAAAATCTTATTTACGTACGTTTTTCAATACTGAATTTGATAGTGCAAAATATGTAGAAATTCTCCCTGACTTAATTAAAAAATTTGACATTAAATAAAATTAAGAATTAGAAATGATGCTTGGTTTATCTTCTGTAAGTTTCCATTGAATAGAATTTTACAGCATTTAATACCGCCTACAATCACAAGGAGAAATAATAACGCAGAACATGCGTTTGCTAGAGCGTTTTTACTACAACATAGTAAAGCAAGTAAAAAAGTAAGTTTAGCATTTTAACAGATAAAATTCTTCAACCTTTTAAAATCTGCGTTATGTGTAGGTTGAAACATTGCCTTAAATAAGGTAGAGATAAATTTTGTAAAAGGTTTTGTAGAAACGCTTTTTCTGTTTGCTTTTCTCATGGTATTTGATTTTGAAGGATAAAAATAGTATTAAACCAAAACAACACAAATAGTATGATTGGTTATTTTTAGGTAGCATTATTTCCATTGGCCTGTAGTAATTGCACTACAAAATGGCCATTTTCAATAAAAGATCAACTTAGTTTAATATTTACCACAAAAAATATCCATTTATATTTGCAGAAATCTAAACAATATGTTTGAATTTGGACAGTTTGCTTTAAAAGAAGTAATTACGGTTAGTTTTACCCTTTTTGCCGTGATAGATATGCTGGGCAATGCACCTGTGCTCATATCTTTAAAAGCAAAAATGGGCGGAAAAATAAACAGCATACAAGCCACCCTCGCATCAGGCGCACTTATGATTCTTTTTTTGTTTATTGGCAAGCAATTTCTAAATTTATTGGGGTTAGATGTAAAATCGTTTGCAGTAGCAGGTAGCATTGTAATTTTTATACTTGGTCTAGAAATGGTATTGGGATTAGAGTTTTTTAAACCAGATAATGACAGCAAAAGTGGAAGCGTGGTGCCCATTGCATTTCCATTAATAGCCGGCAGTGGTACACTCACCACCATCATGTCGTTAAAGGCTAATTATGATGATGTAAATATTCTTTTAGGCATTCTAATAAACTGTGTGGTTATATTTTTGGTGCTGGGCTCATTAAAATGGATAGAGCGGGCCCTAGGCCAAAATGGATTAATGATTGTAAGAAAGTTTTTTGGTGTTATTTTGCTGGCAATTGCCGTAAAGATTTTTGGTACTAATATTGTGAAATTTGGGAAGTGATGGGGTAGGTGTTAAGTTGTAAGTTGTAAGTAGAAAGTTATAAGATATATGGCCTCGTAGTACAATGGATAGTATGCGAGTTTCCGAAGCTCTAGATCCAAGTTCGATTCTTGGCGAGGCCACAAAAAGATATAAGTATATGATTTATGCCAATGTACTTATTTCAAATTGTAAGAATTTGCTAGGTCTTGAAGCTCCAGTAAATTGGTGACTTTCAGTTTTGTAAATATTCTACCCTTGTGCGTTCCAACAGTAGAAATGCCCAGCTTGAGATCTGCTGCTATAACGCTGATTGTTTTACCATTAAGCAACATAGATACAATTTCAAACTCACGTGCAGAAAGCGAATTGAATGGGTTGCTTTCTGCCGAGTTACTATTTCCCTCAGCTAAAACGAACAACATTTCTTCACTTATATATTTTTTACCATTTAGTACCAAGTCTATCGCTTTCCTTACTTCGTCCATAGGGGCTTCCTTACTAATAAACCCTTTTGCTCCGGCTTTAATATAACGAAGTGCATAAATATTTTCGGAGTTCATGGAAAATACCAATACCTTAAGAGCAGGATAATTTGCTTTAAAAGATTCCATTAGCGCAAAAGAATCTGTATTAGGCATTTGCACATCTAGCATTACAAAATCATATTGGTTATTTTTCACTAACTCAAGGGCGGTTTCGCCATCCTTGGCTTCATGAATTTCTGATTCAGCGTATATATTTGTAATCAAAAGTTTAATACCAGAACGTACAACCACATGGTCGTCTATTAGAAGAAATTTTTGCATGTTAGTTAATTATTATAAATTTATCGAATGCAATAAATTTATTTAGAATTCAAATTTAACAAAAAAAAGTTACTGTAAGTTCAATAAACGTAAAATATTGAATTTATAAATTAGGGATGATGCTCATAACTTTTTTTAAACGAATATTATTTCGTTTGACAATAAAATAGCACTATTTTAATTTGCATTTCTAAAAAAGCCAAATAGTCTGTACCTTCATTGTTATACAATTACTTTAAGCTTGCCATCAAAAAATATG
>JANMGS010000525.1:0-3610 GCA_031374745.1 Ferruginibacter sp.
CTAATTACCAAGAGCAATGGTTGCAAAATGATGATGTGGTAATTAGGGTCGTTTAATTTGCCAGTTCCATTTAATTCTAAAAAACAACCGGTTCCTACTGTTCCACTTCCTATCAAATCACCTTCATACATATCTACACCATAGCTTGCCCGCTCTATTATTTCTGCAAATGTCCAATCCATATCCGACACATTTCCTTCACTTACTTGAACGCCGTTTACCTTACAAGTCATTTTCAAGTTCCAGCTTTTACCTGTATGGTTTTCTTTACAAGGCACAACTAGGTGTTCCAACTCATCTAATGTAACAAGCATTGGGCCTATTGCCGTAGAAAAATCTTTTCCTTTTGCTGGGCCAAGATTTAAAAGCATTTCTTCCATTTGTAAGCGTCGTGCACTCATATCATTCATTATCATCAATCCGCCAATATATTCATCGGCTTCTGCTGCTTTTATATTTTTGCCATGCTTGCATATTACAATGGCAGCTTCCAATTCGAAATCTAGTTTTTCAAAATGGTCGGGCATGCAATGAATAGCGCCTGGGCCTTGTATGCTGTTGTGATTGGTAAAATAGAAGATAGGGTATTGGTCAAATTCCGGTATCATATCTACCTTTCTATTGCGCCTAGCAGACGCTACATGTTGCCTAAATGCGTATCCATCCCTGCAACTAGTTGGATGTGGCACAGGAGCCAAAATTACTTCCTCAGAAAAATCTCTTTTCCTTTTGCCGTCAAACCCTCCGTCTAAAATGCGCTGTTCTGCTGCTCTGGCAATGGGATATACATCTTCCCAATAAACTAAAAACATGGCCATACTTATAGGCAAATCGGGGTGTAAAGTATCGGTATCGTATAATTTGCCATCTACCAAAAGGGCAAGTTGTTCGTGTTCATCTTTTAAATAAGTGACTAATTTCATATTACTGTTTGATTATGACATAATTACCGATGAGAAATAATGGTATTAAAATTGTTTAGCTATCTTTATTAAGTTAAAAAACAAAATTAGGCTTAAGTGGTTCAAATAAAAAAATGTATTTGTACATTTGCTTATTATTATTTTATAAATGGAATTTAAAAAAATATATAATAAAGGTCAAGCGCAATTGTTTAGAAACAATTACTTGGAATATTTGACGAAGACACACCCGCTGGTTATTTGGGGCCTTTATTTGCCCATCCTTATTTTTCTACCGTATTATTCTAGCACAACAATTCATTTTTCTAATAGTACTATTTTTCTAACTTTTATAGTTGGGATATTCTTTTGGACGCTTACAGAATACTTATTGCATCGATTTGCTTTTCATTATCATCCAGAAACAGAGAAAGGAAGAAAAATTAATTATATCATGCATGGCAATCACCACGAATATCCAAGGGACAAGGAGCGCCTATTCATGCCAGCAGTACCGAGTCTAATTTTAGCTTCTGCCTTTTTCTTTCTATTTTACCTAGTTATGGGTAAATATGTTTTTAGTTTTTTTCCAGGATTTATGTTGGGCTATCTTATTTATGGCAGCATGCATTATGCCATACACGCTTGGAACCCTCCTTTTAAATGGATGAAAGGATTGTGGAGAAACCATCACCTACACCATTATAAACACAGTGACTTGGGCTTTGGTGTAAGCAGTACCTTGTGGGATCATGTGTTTGGCACCATGTATGATTTGAAAAATGAGAAAGAGGATAAAGAAAAAGTAAAGGAACTGATGTTTAAAAAGAAAGCGTCTTAAATTCACCATCTTTCCTCCTCTTCAAAATCGCTCGTATTCATTTTATTTTCTTCCCTAGATTTTATTTTCTCTAATTGCCGTTGAATAAACAATGCTGCAATTATTTTACCTGCATCTTCTTTTTTATTATCGGAAAGCAGTTTATTTAATTTCGCCTCATTAATATCTGCCCTGTATAAAATATAAATGAGTTTATTAAAATCATTTACAATCAAATAATTTATTCGTTCCGTGAGGTAAGCTACTAAATTACTTTCTGTAGCCTCTAAACTGAAACTATCATTTACAATATGTACTAGTTCGTTTTTCATCATTTAAAATTTTTCTAAAACACCCAATGCAAACAAGGCAAAATCATATTTGGCTGGGTCATTTTTATCAAGCAATTTCATTGTATTGGTTAGTGATACTGCTGTTTGCCAATCTGTAGCTTTGCGGTCTATCAAATTAAAATGCCTAGCTACTCTTGCAACATGCAGATCCAAAGGTACAATCAATTGAGCAGGAGAAATATTTTTCCATAGTCCAAAATCTACTCCTTTTTTATCGCTACGTACCATCCAGCGTAAGTACATACTTAGTCGTTTACAGGTAGCTTTTTTAGCAGGCGATGCTATATGTTTCATGGTGCGCTTTGGTACATGTTCCAAAGAAAAAAAATATTGATAAAAACCATTTAAAGCATTTTCTATATTTACATCATTCTTTTCCATAGAGCGGGTAAACGCCGTTTCCAACGAATTGTTTACTTTGTAATGATGCTGAAAAAAATCTACAAAATACAGTACATCTGTTGGGTTAAAAGTGCGGTGCTTAAAGTGTAAGAGTTTCTTCAAATCATTATCGGAATGGTTTACACAAAAATCGTGTGGTGCATTGTCCATTAAGTTCATCAATTCCCTACTTTTATTGATAATGGTTGTACGATTGCCCCATGCAAATATGGCAGCAAAAAAACCTGCAATTTCTATATCTTGCTTTTTAGAGAACGCATGTGGAATGCAAATAGGATCAGCTTCAATGAAAAAAGGTTGATTATATTCATCAACCTTTTTATTTAGGAATAGTATTAGTTTTTTGTCAATCAATAAGAGAAAATTATTTAAAAACCCTTTAACTTTTTTTGAATATACGATTCACTTCTTTTGGTATGAACTAGACCTATAATGGTGATTTCAACGTTTTTTTCGTCGAAATAGTAAAAAATTTTATAAGGAAATTTTGCTACTCCAATGCCCCTAATATTATTTGCAATTAAAGTATAAATCTGAGGATTACTTTTTAACTTTTCTACTGAATGTTCAAAGTTATTAATCAGCCTCAACCCAATCGTTGCGCCTTTTTTATTGTACCATTCTATTGCAACTTTTAGGTCTGTTAAAGCAGCTTTTGTAATTACAATTTCATATACCATACTCCTTTTTTATTTGAGCTCTAGCATCTTCCCACTTTATAACATCCTTTGGGTTATTCAAATGTTCTTGTAATCGCATTTCTGCAAATGCCTTCTCTTCATCTGTTACTGGCAAGTCCTCCTCTTCAATACTGTCCCATAATGCCACTGCAATATCATACCTTTCGGCTGCAGGTAGCTTCAGTAATTCTTCTTTGTTGTACGACATATTCTTAATTATTATTTATTAAAAATACAAAAGATTGGTAATAAAATTAAGGTAGATTTTTTTTTAACAATGTCCAAACCATGTCTTCACATAACAACTTATGAAATCGCCACGTTTAAATCTTCCACCAAGTCCTCTGCATCTTCAATACCTACACTAAGCCTTATCAATCCATCTGACAAGCCATTGGCAATTCTTTTTTCCCTTGGAATGCTAGCATGGGTCATACTTGCAGGATGGTTTAT
>JANMGS010000360.1:0-3634 GCA_031374745.1 Ferruginibacter sp.
ATAGAGAATACATCCTCCACACTCATCAAGAAAGGCAAGTCAACCAAACGTGGTGGAACTGGGATATAAGTATCTACAGCATCCATCAAATCGTTGATTTTAGCCATCCAATTTGCATCACCAGCAAGAGCGCCAGTTGCAGAACCTTGAATGATTGGTGTGTTATCACCATCAAAACCATATGAAGTAAGCAATTCACGAACTTCCATTTCTACCAATTCAAGTAATTCTGGATCGTCTACCAAATCAACTTTGTTCATGAATACTACCAATTTAGGTACACCTACCTGGCGAGCAAGCAAGATATGCTCTTTCGTTTGTGGCATTGGACCGTCTGTAGCAGCAACTACTAATATTGCGCCATCCATTTGAGCAGCACCTGTAATCATGTTCTTTACATAATCGGCGTGACCTGGACAATCTACGTGAGCATAGTGACGACTAGCAGTTTCGTATTCTACGTGAGCAGTATTTATTGTAATACCCCTTTCTTTTTCTTCAGGAGCACCATCAATATCGTCATAATTTTTTTTCTGCGCTAAACCTCTTTGTGACAAAACATCGGTTATAGCGGCTGTAAGCGTGGTTTTTCCATGATCTACGTGACCGATGGTACCTACGTTAAGATGGGGTTTATCCCTTTTGAATGATTCTTTTGCCATTGTTTAAATTTATTATTTGTTTTGAAATGTAGGTTTCATTTTAAGTCCGTTAACCATAGACTTTTTATGCTAAAATCTTTTCAGATTCTTATACTATTTATTGAGCCATCAATGAGAATCGAACTCATGACCCCTTCCCTACCAAGGAAGTGCTCTACCCCTGAGCTACGACGGCTAGTCAGTTGGCAGTTTACAATTTGCAGTTGACAAAAACAAATGTTTCTTTTGCAATTTGCCAACTGCCAACTGCATGTTGAACTGAGCGGAAGACCGGGCTCGAACCGGCCACCTGAAGCTTGGAAGGCTACCGCTCTACCAAATGAGCTACTTCCGCTGATTAATATGCAAATAGGCAAATGTGCCAAAATGCAAATAAAAAAAGAACTACAAACAAGATTTGCACATTTGCCTATTGGCATATTTGCATATTTTGCTTTGTGGGCAGAGTAGGTTTCGAACCTACGTACTCGTGAGAGAACAGATTTACAGTCTGTCGCCTTTAACCACTCGGCCATCTGCCCAAATCTACATCAAAAAAAAATGTACAGCTTAAACTGTACTCAAATCTTTTGTGAGCCGAAAACTGGAGTCGAACCAGCGACCTACTGATTACAAATCAGTTGCTCTACCAACTGAGCTATTTCGGCTTATTTTTTAAAGAACTTCCTCAAATAAAAATACCTTATTAAAGCCTATCTTTTTTTTCGGATGGCAAAGGTAAGAGAAAATAATTAATAGAAAAATTTTGCAAAACAATTTTTTAAAGTTTTTTCAATATTAGGCTAATAAAAATCCCGCTTCTTGCAAAGCGGGATAGATTTTCTTAGCATATCATTAAGCTGCGAGCTTCTCTTTCTTTCTTTTAATTTGAGTTATAACCGCATCTAGCGCTGCATCAAAGCTTTCTTCAAAAGATTTTGAAGAATGTTTTACAAAAAATTCATGTCCAGGTATAAGGACTTTTATTTCTGCCACTTTATCTTTTATATTGTGAACAATATTATCTAATTTCAAATAAACATCTACTTTAGTAACTCTATCGTGAAATTGGGTAATCTTTGGGCACTTTGTTTTTATGTGCTCCACTAGTTTAGAATCTGCATCAAAATGCACTGTTTGAATGTTAATATTCATAGCCTCGTTTTTGTTGGTGAATAAAAAAAATAGGTAACATTCAATACATAGGCAGTTTATTTTCTTGGTATAGATTTAGTTAGACAAGTTAGCATAATAAATAAAAATAAAAAAATTTATTTGATAAAAGGTTTAAGCTTTAGGATGTGCTTTTTTATAAACATCTTTCAGTTTTTCTATGGTATTGTGCGTATACACCTGCGTTGCTGCAAGGCTACTATGGCCTAGTAGTTCTTTTACTGCATTTAGGTCTGCCCCATTGTTCATCAAATGTGTTGCAAAACTATGTCTCAAAATGTGTGGGCTCTTCTTTTCTATGGTAGTTATTTTTTTAAGGTACTTATTGGCTATGTTATATACCTGTTTTGGATCTAATGGCTTTCCTTTAGCAGTAATGAATAATGTAGTATTTTCCATTTTACCCCATATCTTTTTCTTCTCTTCTATGTAAAATTTAATTTCATTTGCCAATATATGACTTATAGGTATAATTCGTTCCTTGTTTCCTTTACCTTTCACTTTAATATTGCTGTTCATCCTATCAATACTGTGTTCTTGTATGCCAATGAGTTCGGCTTTACGTATGCCAGTATGATACAATACTTCTAATACCAATTTTTCCGTAAGGCCTTTAAACCCTTCAGAAAATACCACTGTAGAAAATAAATCATGTGTATCCTTTTCTTCTACAAATTGTGGCAATCTTTTGGGCATTTTTGGCGAAATGATAGCTGATACAGGATTGGCTGAAACCAATTCATTTTTTAATAAATATTTGAAAAAAGAACGGAGAGAAGATATTTTTCGGTTTAGGGAACGTGAGCTCATTTCTGCCTCTTTCATACTTGCCAACCAAGTACGCACATAGGTCGTTTTTATCTTATCTACCTCAATCTCTTCAAATTCTGTACGAAGAAATTGAGAAAAGGATGATAAATCATTTTCGTAAGCAATGATTGTATGCGAACTATATCGTTTTTGAAAGCGAAGTTGGTCCAAGAAATGCTGTTGGTGTTGCTCGAAGGGTATGTGCATAAAAAAACTGATGATTAAAGTTAGCGATAACTTATCATCAGTTTATAAAAATATTTCTTAAAAAATTATATTAATCGAATTTCCCTTCAGAAAGCTGTTGTTTGTAAACTGCTTTAAGCACCATCATGCGATGACGGATAGAAGGCTTAATGAAAGCTTGTCTTTCTCTAAGTTGTAAAAGCGTCTTGCTTTTTTCAAATTTCTTTTTGTACTTTTTTAGCGCTTTGTCTATGTTTTCGCAATCTTTTGAATCTATTATTAACATTGTATGTATACCCCCTTTTGATGATTTAGGAGTGCAAAGATAAAAGAATTTTTGAAAAAAAGAAATTTAATCAATAAAATCCGAAATTTACAGCATGTTTACAGGAATAATAGAGCAATTAGGTGTTGTAGAAGCAGCGGAAACAGCTGGTTCAAATGTTACATTAACGATTTCTAGCAGTTTGAGTACCCATTTAAAGATAGACCAAAGTTTGAACCACAATGGCGTTTGCCTTACCATAGAAAAAATAATGGGTGAGACTTACCAAGTAACGGCTATAGAAGAAACTTTGCAGAAAACCAGTATCGGTTCTTGGAAAAAAGGAACAGTTATTAATTTAGAAAGATGCTTGCGTTTTGATGGAAGATTGGATGGTCATATTGTACAAGGGCATGTAGATACAATGGGAACTTGTATAGGCTATACAGCAAAAAATGGCAGTTGGGAATATGTAATTGAAATAGATAAAAAATTTGCCTCTTTAATTATTGAAAAAGGGTCTATTGCATTAAATGGCATAAGCCTCACCATTTTTAAT
>JANMGS010000580.1:0-4512 GCA_031374745.1 Ferruginibacter sp.
ATATTTTTTTTTTACTATTTTTTAAATCTTTTTTTATAAAAAATTTTTTTCACTCTGCTCAACTTACTTTACAATTTATTAATAACAATATTTTACAAAAAAAAAACAAACACGACGATGATGATAAAATTGTAGGCAGCAATGAAACACTTACGGGCACAGGATCCGTTTCTATAGCAAACAAAGAGAATAGGAAACTTGTACAAAAAGTATTTACAAGGCCACCTAGCAGAAATGAAGCTTTGATATGGCTCACTCGTACTTTTATAGAACAAAACGAATTGGGAGATGCAGCTGGTTTAATTAGCATTTTACAGAATGATCCAAACTTACCTAAGCGTTTGCAAAATGATTTGCATGAAATAACCTCTTACTGGTTTTTTGCACAAAATATTTACGACAGCGCTGCCAATCATTTAGAAAAAGCACTGAGCAATGCTGAAACAAAAGCGGATAAAAGCAGGTGGCAATTCTTGCTTGCACAGCTATTTGAAAGGACGAAAAATTTTGAGGAGGCAGAAAAGTATTATGCAAAAGCAGCTAAAAGTACCAACGATCCTATTATGGATATTTATGCAAATTTGAACAGTGCTAAAATGTTGCGAGATAATTCAAATCCTAAAGAACTGGATAATAGCATTGATAAACTTTTGCGCATGGCTCGCAAAGATAAATTTGATGCATATAGAGATATTATTTTTTACTCTGCGGCTCAACTTCATTTGCAAAAAGGAGACACATTGGGTGGGATAGCACTTTACAAAAAAAGCATTGCCAATAATTTAAACGCCTCTCCATACAAGGATAAATCTTTTCTAGAATTAGCGAATATAGCTTATGAACAAGGAAAATATAAAGATGCCCATTCTTACTACGATAGCCTTGGAGTAGCTACGGCAAAATTGGACATAGATTCTGCAACACTGGCAGATAGAAAAGAAATTTTGGGTAGGTTGGTACCTAAAATTTTTGCTATAGAAACAGAAGATAGTTTACAATTGATAGCTTCAATGGCTCCAAGCGATAGAGATATTTTTTTAAAGAAATTAGCAAAGAAATATAGGAAAGATAATGGACTAAAGGAAGAAGAAGATTTTGGTGGTAACACACCTATTACTTTTGCAAACAATAGAAATGTACCTGTCGATCTTTTTCCAACTTCCAGTTCTAGTAGTGGACAATGGTATTTTTATAATACCAGTTTAAGGGCTAAGGGCTTCAATGACTTTAAAAACAAATGGGGCAAAAGAACCAATATAGATAACTGGAGAAGAAAAAGTGCATCGCAAACGGTAATTACCAAAGGAGGGGATGTAAATGGGGGCAATTTAGATCCCAATGCACCCTTGACCAAAGAAGAATCTGGGGATGTAAAAATAGCCGATTATTCTTATGATGGTTTGTTGGCAGGATTACCATTAACAAAAGAACGATTGGATTCTAGTAATTTAATTATTGCAAAAAATCTTTATGAAGCAGCGCAAATTTTTCAAACTGAGCTGCAAGATTATGTGCAGGCGCTGCATCTTTATGATGATTTTGTAAAAAGATTTCCTACTGATATCAAGCTTCCTGATGTGTATTATGGTATGTCATTTTGTTATTTAAAATTAGGCGACAATTTTAAAGCTGATTACTATAAAACTTTAGTAAAAAATAATTTTGCCGGCAGTAATGCGGCTAAGGTAATCAACAATCCTTCTTTATTAACCCCTAATGCCAAAAACCCAGCAGTGACTGCCAAGTATGAATCCATTTATAATTTGTTTATAGAGGGAAAATTTGAAGAAGCCATTGCAGCAAAAATTAAAGCCGATAGTACGAATGGCAAAAATTATTGGTCGCCACAATTATTATACATAGAGTCTGTGTATTACATAAAAGAAAAAAAAGACAGCTTAGCCATCGTTACATTAAAAAATATCGTTTCCCTGTATCCTACATCTGCTTTAAAAGAAAAAGCAACCACATTAATAGATGTGATAGGTAGAAGGGCCGCTATAGAAAAGTATCTTACAGAGTTGCAAGTAACCAGAGTAGAAGATGAGCAAATAATAATGGTTGACGATAAAGGTCCTGCTAAAGTAATTGCGCAATCTGCCAAGCCAGCCGAAGTAAAAGTGATTGCTCCTACGATTACAAAAAAAGTAATGGCGGATTCTATTAAAGTTCCGGATGTGTACATAAATAAATCTTTCGTTTTAAAGCCAGACCAACCTCATAACGTAGTAATGATTTTAGACAAAGTAGATGGGGTTTATGTAAATGAAGCGAAAAATGCATTTACTAGGTTTAATAAAGGAAGTATGGCTACACTCAATATTGCGATAGCAAAAGATAGTTTAGATGTAGAAAAGAGTTTATTAATATTTTCGAGTTTTGAAAATGCAGAAGCTGCACTAAAATATTTTGATAAAATAAAGAAGGCGGCACCGTCCGAGGTCTCTTGGTTGCAAGTGGCCAAATATTCTTTTATCATCATTTCTGATACTAACCTGCAGTTGCTTAAAGCCAACAAGGATATTAAGTCATATAAAGAATTAATAAACACAAATTTCGGAAATAGATTTTAGGCATTACTTTTGTCAACGGTTTCTTTAATAATTATTTGTACCTCCCATGAAACGATCTGTAAAAATTCTTTGGCGTGTTTTTTTTGGCGGCCTCTTATTTGTGATCTTATTATTTACTGCAGCAAATTTTGGTTTATTTGGCAAAATGCCTTCTTTGCAAGAATTGGAAAACCCTGAAGCAGACTTGGCTAGCGAGGTAATAAGTGCAGATGGTTTGCTAATGGGAAAATATTATGCAGAAAATAGAAGTGAAGTTGCATACAATGAAATTTCGCCTAACGCAATTCATGCTTTAATAGCTACAGAAGATGAGCGTTTTTTCGACCACTCAGGCATAGACGCACAAGCTGTTGGCAGGGTTGTTCTTACATTAGGGCAACAAGGCGGAGGAAGTACACTTTCACAACAGCTTGCAAAAATGATCTTAAAACAAGGGCATGGCAATATTCTTTCGAGGGGATTAGAAAAAATAAAAGAATGGATTATAGCGGTAAAGCTTGAAAGGAATTTTACAAAAGAAGAAATTATAGCACTTTATTTGAATAGGGCGCCATGGGGTAATGTATATGGTATAAGAAATGCAAGCCGCACTTATTTTCAAAAAGAACCCAAAGATTTAAAAGTAGAAGAAGCTGCTGTATTAATAGGGATGCTTAAAGGTTTTATTTATGAACCCATACGCCACCCCGATGCAGCCGTAACCAGAAGAAATATTGTAATAGGTCAAATGGTAGTTGCTAAAGAGCATTATCTCACAGAAGCAGAAGCTGCCAAATTAAAAGCAAAACCACTTATTACAAACTACAAACAAATAGATGAAGCCATAGGCATTGCGCCGCATTATAGAAGAGCGCTTATAGAAGTAATGAAAGAGTGGTGTAAGAATAATAGAAACACCAAAACTGGCGAGCCTTATGATTTATTTAGGGATGGATTAAAGATATATACTACCATAGATTCTCGTATGCAACAGTATGCAGAAGAATCTATGCAAGCACATATGCCAAATATACAAAGCAGACTTACTTCCTCCCTTAAATATAGAGGCGATAAATTGTGGAAAGGTCATGAGAATATTTTGGAAAATGCCATGAAACAATCTGAGCGATGGAAAAATATGAAAGAGGATGAAATTGATGAAGCCATTATAAGAAAATCTTTTTCTACACCTGTGCGTATGAAAATTTTTTCTTGGAAAAAAGGGGGAGATAGACATGAGATGGATACAATAATGACTCCGTTGGATTCAATAAAGTACCATAAAAAATTGATGCAAACTTCTTTTGTGGCAATGGATCCCCGCAGCGGCGAAATAAAAGCTTGGGTAGGTGGTACAGATTTTAGGTGGTTCAAATATGACCATGTTACCGCATTGAGGCAGGTAGGTTCTACTTTTAAACCTTTACTTTATACGCTTGCTGTTCAAGATGCAGGTTATACACCTGAAACTTATATTCCAGGCGGCCCACTTACCCTCAATGGAAAAACAATTAGTACTGGTGGTGGTACATGCGCCTATTGTTTGGCTAATTCTATTAACGGTTGTGCATGGCATTTAATGCAAGTAGTAGGGGTAAAGAGAACCGTTGAATTTGCCCAACAATGTGGTATTAAAGTGAAAATTCCTCCTTACCCATCTATAGCATTGGGAGCAGCAGAAATACCCATGTTGCAAATGTTGCAAGCATATACCATGTTTCCAAATAAAGGTTACAATACCGAACCAGTATATGTAACAAGAATAGAAGATAAGAACGGTAACCTTATACATGAGTTTCCGATGGCGCAAAGCAAACAAGTAATAGGTGAGGCTGATGCTTATACAATGGTGAAAATGATGCAAGGTGTAATAAAAGCAGGTACGGCAAGAAGGTTGAACAGCTATAATATACCTTCCGAAAAAGCAGGAAAGACTGGTACAACTGATAATTATACCGAT
>JANMGS010000633.1:0-4236 GCA_031374745.1 Ferruginibacter sp.
AATATTTTATTGCAATGTAAAATATCAATTTAAAAAAAATACTTTCTATTCAAATATAGAAAGTATTTTTTTATTATGTAAATCTATTAATGAATCCTAACCCTTAATATTGCCCCAACGATAATTGGGAGCACCCACCAACAAGTTATCAAAACTTATTGATTTCTTTTTGCCATTTTCATCAAAAGAAATTTCTAGATTGCCAAGCACTACACCAGCGTTTCCTACATGATTAATAACTACTTCGTGCTTATTTTTATTTTGTGCTACGTGTGGCTTTTTCATAAATAATTCTGCTTCATTTCCTAAAATAATATCTATGTATTCAGAAGATGCTGCTAAGTTTACATCATCAATATTACTATTGTTTTTATACCCAAGAGAAGATAAGCAAACTACTAAATTGCAACCATGTGTATCGGATAATCCTTTAGCTAAATCGTTTATAGATCCAAAGATATCTCCATCAAATACATTATTTTTTGCATTAGCAGTTATAATGCCTACCCTAATGTTTCCTTTTTTTATAATGGTATATGGTTTTTTTGTATTGTGTAATATCGGCAAACCAAACTGTTGTAATGTTTCCATTCTTTCATCCATTAGTTCGTGTTTACCCATTGCCAATGCATCGTAGCCAGATTGCTTCATCATCCCCAATAACTGTTGGTGCTCATCTGATTTACTATTTTTTGAATACACATTTCCACTATCCAATAACAAAGTATTAGCAGCGCTACTTTTAATTTGTGAAATTGCTTTTGACGTGTTTGCAAAACCACCTAACCCAACAAATTTATTTTTAGTTAATGCATTGGTAATGTTGTTAATGTTTGCAGTGTGCAAAAGCGTAAGTTTGTTACCAAAACCAATATTAGTTTGAAAAAAATTAGAGCATTTTGCAATCCCTTCAAATGGTTTTGCAACCAAAAGTGCAGTAGCAGCAAGGCTTCCTTGCCAGATAAATTGTCTCCTTGATTTCATAAGTCAGTTTTAAAAGTTAGAAAGTTGTGGTGGGGTAATTTTTAATTTAACAGCAAATTAAGTAATTTATTGTAAAAAAACCATATTAAATAAATTTTAGTTGATACTATATATTTAAAAAAAAAATATTTTATTAGCAATTTTTACATATTTTTATTCTATCAAATTAACTATTTAAAATTATTTTTTATGGAAGGAACTATCGGAGAAATTCGCATGTTTGCTGGAACTTTTAATCCTCGCACATGGTCATTTTGTAATGGGCAGCTTATTAGTATAGCTACCAATACAGCCTTATTCTCAATTTTAGGAACTACTTATGGTGGTAACGGACAAACCACTTTTGCCTTACCCGATTTTCAAGGTCGTGTAGCAGTAGGTACTGGTACAGGCCCAGGCTTGCCCAATGTGCAATTGGGAGAAAGAGCGGGAACCAACAACAGCACGCTTACAACTGCCAATATGCCTGCACACACCCACCAGGTGGTAGGTAATATTAATGTACAAGCAGCATCAGATGGTGCTTTAGTAAGCGACCCTGCGGGTAAATATGTAGGACCAGGTGCATTTTATGCCTCAAATGACCCAGTAAATATGGCACCTACTGCTATAAACTTGCCAACAACTGTTGCTGGAAACAGCCAGCCTTTTAGTATTATGCAACCTTATTTGGGTATGAATTATATTATCTGTTTGTTCGGTATTTTCCCTTCTAGAAACTAATAATAACCTTATTTAAAACATTTAAAACATTATTTTTTATGGAAGGAACATTAGCAGAAATAAGAATGTTTGCCGGAAATTTTGCACCTAGAGGGTGGCAGTTTTGTAATGGGCAGCTTTTAGCGATTTCACAATGGACGGCTGTATTTGCACTAGTTGGTACTACATATGGTGGCAATGGTCAAACCACTTTTGGTGTGCCCGATTTTAGAGGTCGGGTAGCAGTGGGTACTGGCAATGGTGCTGGTCTGATCAGTGTACAATTGGGTGAAATGTCGGGCTTCAATACCACTACATTACTGTCCATCAATTTACCTGCGCACAACCATCAGGTTACAGGTAATATCAATGTACAAGCAGCATCTGATGGGGCTTTGGTAAGCGATCCAGCAGGTAAATACGTAGGACCAGGCAATTTTTATGCTAGCAACGATCCCGTAAATATGGCTCCCACAGCAATTAATCTACCTACAACTATTTCAGGTAGTAGTTCGCCAGTAAGCGTAATGCAACCTTACTTGGGTATGAACTATGTTTTTTGTGTTGAGGGTATTTTTCCTAGTAGGAATTAGTTACCACCACACATATATTTTTATCCCTCTTCTGTAATAAGGAGAGGGATATTTTTTAGTTATCTTGCGATTGTTATTATTAAACTTTTCATTCAACTATGCTAAGAATTGGTATTCTCACTCCACGTTCTACCCTCTACCCTACAATGGCTTTTGATTTGCTTAACGGGCTTAAAGCGAGTTTTGCTCAACTCAATCAAGGTAACGATTTTAATTTAATTACGGATAATATCGGTTTTGGAACAGATGAAGCGGAAATATATACAAAGGCCGAAAAGATGTTATTTAGCGATAATGCCGACATAGTGATAGCATGCTGCGATAGCCGCATAGCAGCCATGCTCCAGCCACTTTTTACTGCAGCGGGTAAACTGTTGCTCGTAACAAACATGGGTGCCAACTTACCCGAAGGCTGGCAAGCTCAGCCTACTACCATCTTTCATACACTCAATTTTTGTTATAACACTTCACTTACAGGTACACTTGCCGCCGCTGGCGACACTGGAGCCATGGCTGCGTCTTACTATGATGCGGGATACAACCAATTATACAGTATGGTAACAAGGTTTCAACAAAATGGCGGGAGCATTTTGTTCAACCATATCACCCATTTAAACACAGACCAATTTACCTTAAAGCCGCTACAGGAATTTATGACTGCGGAAAATGGTACCCAAAACCTACTATGCTTATTTAGTGCAGATATGGCAGTATTGTTTTACAAAGAAATTGCTGCAATACAACAAAGCCAACATTGCCAGCTATTTGTTGCCCCCATGATGCTAGAAGAAACGCTCATAAAAGAATTGAACGGTGAAGTTTCTGTAAATAATATACAAGGCTATACCCCATGGTTATCTATATTAAACAATGCCAACAACCAACAGTTTATCAAATCATACAACGCATTGTTTAACAAACAGCCTAATTTATTTTCATTGCTTGGATGGGACAGCGCCTTAATTATAGCGGAATTTTACAACCATTTAAAATTGAACAATAATACCGCCGAGGCTGTAACAGCCATGGGTAATGGGGCTGCACTTGCAAGTCCAAGAAGTTGGATAAAGCTCGATCCTTTATCGAATCATATTTACGGTCCGGCGTGGTGGGTAAAATCGAGTAATCATTTTAACCTTATCGTAGAAGATAGCAAGCTGGATACGGATGTTGAGTGGAAAAGATTTACGGAAGATGTAGCATTGTCTGCTACCGACTTACATTCTGCTTGGCGAAATACTTATTTGTGTATCTAAATTTCTTTAATAAAATATCTCTATGTCCGATATAAAAGCCATCATACTCTGCAACAACCCTATAGCCCTACCTGGTATCAAAGAGTTTTTATTTTATGGTAAAGTGGGCGCCTTGGTTACTACAAAGCGTAATGTGGAAATGCAAGTACTCTTGCAGGAACTAACAGCAGGCACAGCAGTACCAGTATTGCAAGTAGATAAAAAAAATTACACCAAAGAAATCAGCCATGCTATTACCCAATACAACATAAACGTTGGCTTGGTAATGACTTTCCCTTTTATACTGCCCAAGAGCATCCTTGAACAACCTACAAAAGGGTTTATCAATTTCCACTATGGCCTGCTGCCACAATGCAGAGGGCCACAACCAATTTTATGGCATATACTTAATGCCGATGTTAATGCCGGTATTACACTTCACCTCCTTGACGAAGGCATAGATACAGGCCCCATCGTATTGCAGGAAAAACTGCCCATTGGTCTAGATGATACTTATGGCATCATGCAATCCAAACTGGCACATTTAGGAGCTAAATCCGCCGCTACACTGTTCAAAATACTGAGCTTTGGTAGCATCATTCCCTCTACCGCACAGGACGAAACAAAAGCTGCTTACTTTAAAAATCCAACTGCCAAAGACCTTACCATCTGTTTTAAAGAAATGGATAGCCATAAAATTTTACGTATCATCAATGCTTGTA
>JANMGS010000663.1:0-8716 GCA_031374745.1 Ferruginibacter sp.
ATTGCCCCCTACCCGATATTGCATGTACGATTCTTGAGTGGTACCATCTATAGAAATGATGAGCCTGTCCAACCCGCTTTCTACCGTTTTTTTTGCAGCCTCATCGGTAAGGTAATGCGCATTGGTACTTGTGGCAGTGTATATGCCTTTATCGGATGCATATTTTACCATATCTAAAAACGAGGGGTTTAAATAAGGCTCCCCCTGAAAATAAAAAATGAGGTACAACAGCTCTTTGTAAAGATCATCTATCGTTTCGGTAAAAAAAGATTTTTCCAACATGCCAGTAGGTCTGGTAAAAGCCCTTAAGCCACTTGGGCACTCTGGGCAGCGAAGGTTGCAGCTTGTAGTAGGCTCAAATGAAATGGAAATAGGGTAGCCCCATTGTACAGGTTTGTCTATGATTTTGCTTATGTAAAAACTGCTAAGCACTTTTAAGCCGTTCCACACACGAGCAGGGGTGAGTTTGCTGGCAAAGTTTTTAGCATCGTTAAAATTAAAATCGGGCATGGCACAAAAGTAGGGAGTAAATAGAGATTACTTGTACGATATTGGATATTAGATAGCATTTACAAAAACAGGTGGCATTGGATTTGTAACATAAAACCGCCTAGTTTAGATAAAATCATAATATTATCTTTGTAAAAACTTTGTAAAAGTAAAAACCGTACTTATATAGTGATACCCGTTTATAAAAATGAGATTATGAAATATATTTTACTCTTATTAATGCTCTCGGTTAAATTGAGCTATGGCCAGCAAGAGCGCCAAGACGTTGAGTCATTGGCTCGAATGGAAATGCAAGCCCATCAAAACCAGTTTAATAATCTTGGTGCCCGCACATTGGCCAGCAATAACTTTGATGTAAAATATTACAGGTGCGAGTGGGAAGTAGACCCCGCTATAAGATACATTACGGGAAAGGTAACGGTATATTTTGTAATGACCAGTTCTTCGCCTTCTATCACATTGGATTTGTTGAACACCCTTACCGTAGATAGCATCAAAAATATTAATACCCCTTGTACCTATTCTCAAACAACCAATACATTGGATGTAAATTTTCCTACAACATTAAATGCAGGTGTGTTGGACTCTGTAAGCATTTGGTATAAGGGTGTACCAGGGAATACGGGATTTGGTTCTTTTATACAAGATTCGCATGCTGGTACGCCTGTAATGTGGACACTGAGCGAATCATACGGCTCACGAGATTGGTGGCCTTGTAAAAATGGCATAAATGACAAAGCAGATTCGATAGATGTTTTTATAACCAATCCCGATATTTATAAAGGCGCAAGCAATGGCATGTTGCAATCCGAAACAGCGTTGAGTGGCAATAGGGTAAGAGCTCATTGGAAACACCGCTATCCCATTGCATCTTATTTGGTTTGCATGGCAGTAACCAATTATGTTACTTTTAATAACAGCATCATGTTGGGGGCTACCAATTTGCCCATGCTTACCTATTGTTATCCAGAAAACCTAGCAGTATGGCAAGCCAATACACCCAATGTTTTACAAGCCATGCAATTGTTTCACAACACATTTGGCCCCTACCCTTTTATGAATGAAAAATATGGACATGTTCAATTTGGTTGGGGCGGAGGTATGGAGCACCAAACCTCTACTTTTATCATAAGTACCAACGAGTCTTTAATGGCGCATGAGCTAGGGCACCAATGGTTTGGCGATAAAATTACTTGCTTTAGCTGGGAGGATATTTGGCTAAACGAAGGATTTGCTACTTTTTTAGCGGCCTATAACATGGAAACAAAATACCCAGCTACCGCATTGACCAATAGGGCAAGTGTTATAAACAATATTACATCGCAACCAGGAGGTTTTGTAAAAGTGCAAGATACCATGAACCTAAACCAGATTTTTAGCGGTAGGCTTAGTTACAATAAAGGAAGCTATTTATTGAATATGCTTCGTTTTATTTTGGGTGATGTTGTTTTCTTTAATGTAATGAGGAGATACGAGCAAGATCCTTTGCTGGCTTATGGTAATGCAACCACGGCAGATTTTAAAAGGAACCTAGAGGCCGAAAGCGGAAGAGACCTTACCTACTTTTTTAATCAATGGTATTCTGGCGAAGGTTACCCTTCTTACCAAGTACAATGGAAAGTAGTAGATAATACTTGTGCAAATATTACGCTAAACCAAACAACCTCTGTACCCACATCGATCCCATTTTTTAAACTGCCGGTACAACTTACGTTTAAAAACGCCACACAACAAAAAACCATTGTATTAGATAATGTGGTGAACAACGAAAGCTTTTTAAGATCCATTGGTTTTACGGCAGATACTGTATTGGTAGATCCAGGGTTGTGGTTGGTTACTAAAAATAACACAACAGTAAAAGGTGCCCCAGTAAACGATGGCTCTTGTTCTTTATTGGCACTTCCTATAGATACCATAAGACCTATTACCCGTATAAATAGCGGCAAAGGTATTGTTGATATTTACCCCAATCCAATTACCAATCCACTTGCGATAAATATCCGTGATTTTAAAGACGTTTCTGCGGAGGTTAATATTTACAACAATGTTGGACAAATAATATTTAGCCAAAAAGCAGCGCTAAAAAATGGAGCTACTATACTAAAACTACAAACAGATAATTGGGCAAAGGGGCTTTATATTGTAAAAGTAGTGTCGGCAGGAAAAACGGTAACGAAGCAGTTTTTCAAATAAATAAAGGGCCCTAATTTAATTTATGACCCCCAAAAATTGAGCGGCTAAGTGAATGCCACTAAGATGGGCATTTTTATGGGTTTATTTAATTTCAGTATTGTGTTGCCCGCCATGATAAAGCCAGGTATTTTAAAAGTGGTGAATGAAGCAGGGGATTGTGCTGTACTGTTTTTAATCAGTACCAGCCTGCTGCAGTAGCTGGTTGGGTGTTTGTAAGGGAATCAAAAAATCAATCACCCCTAAACTTAATATCGAGCATGATTCGTTCAATTATCTCCATTGTAATCTGTATAAGCTTTTGCAAAAATGCTGCTGCTCAATTGCCCGTTGTATCGTCAGGTACTATCCAGCGATTTGAGCATTTTACCTCAAAGTTTGTGGATACCAGAAAAATTGATGTGTGGCTGCCAGATGGATATTCACCCAAAAAGAAATATGCAGTGTTGTACATGCACGACGGCAATAGCCTTTATGATAGCAGCATTATGTGGAACCACTAGGAATGGGGTGTTGATGAAACGGTATCCAAGCTGCTTAAAGAAAATAAAATTAAAGATGTAATTGTTGTAGGTGTTTGGAACAATGGGATTAAGCGGCATCCCGAATATTTTCCGCAAAAGCCTTATGAATCACTTACCGAAATTCAAAAAGAAGTTGTGACCAAACAACTTCAAGAAAAAGGGCGGACAACTGCGGTATTCAATCCCATTTCTGACAACTACTTACAATTTTTGGTGAAAGAGGTAAAGCCATTTATTGACAGTGCATTTTCAACTAAAAAAGATAGGCAAAATACCTTTATAGCAGGTAGCAGCATGGGTGGGCTCATTTCTATGTATGCCATTTGTGAGTACCCCAATGTATTTGGTGGTGCGGCTTGTATGAGTACGCATTGGCCTGGCATTTTCAACACCGATAATAATCCTGTTCCGGCAGCATTTATAAACTATTTGCAAAAAAATTTACCCAAACCCAATAGGCACAAATTATATTTCGATTATGGCGACCAAACATTAGATTCCTTGTATCCTACTCTTCAACAAAAAGTGGACATGCTGCTGAAAGCCAAAGGTTTTACTGCTAACAACTGGATTACAAAATATTTTCCTGGTGAAGACCATAGCGAAAAATCCTGGAACAAAAGATTGGATATCCCTTTACTTTTTTTATTGAAAAGATAAAAATAATTACTAAACCTGTTGAACAATAAGTTTAAAGCATGAAGCAGATAAAATATTTTCCACTCTTGCTGCTTCTATTTATGTGCAGATGTAAGGAAGCAGCCATAAAAGATTACACTCAATATGTAAACCCCTTCATTGGCACAGAAGGAACTGGTCATACTTTTCCCGGTCCCTGCATGCCATTTGGAATGGTACAACCGGGGCCAGATAACGTTGATAAGGGTTGGGATTATACCAGCGGCTATCAATACAGAGACAGCATCATTCTTGGTTTTTCTCAAACAAGAGCCAATGGTACCGGCATCAATGAATTTGGTGATGTGTTGCTGCAGCCATTTACAGATGGAAGAATGGAAAACTTTGGTGAAACCTATTTAAAGGAAACAGAAAAAGCATCACCAGGATATTACACAGTTACCTTAAGCAATAAAGTAAAAGTGGAACTGACTTGTACAGAAAGAGTGGCATTTCATCAATATACTTACCCATCCTCATCTGCAAAATTGTTGGTTGATTTGCAGCACGGCCTTCGTTTCTTAACTGATTCTTTGGTTTTGGAAAGTGATGTAAAAGTTGAAGATAATAAAACCATTAGTGGATGGTGTCATACAAAAAACTGGGTGGAGAAAAAATATTTTTTTACCATACAATTCAATCAATCATTTGCTTCATCAGTAGTATTGAAAAGAAAAGCAAAAGAAGCTGCACCACGTTATGTATTGCGTTTTGATTTGAAAGATAAAACCCTTCAAACAAAAATTGCATTGTCAACCGTTAGTGTGGAAGGAGTAAAGCAGAATCTGCGCAAAGAACTGCCCGACTGGAATTTTAATGTGGTTGTTGCCAATGCAAAAAAAGGTTGGAATAATTATTTAAGCAGGATTGATATTGAAGCCCCACAAAAAAAGAAAGAAATATTTTACAGTTGTATGTACCGGTTGTTTATTCAGCCTAGCAATATTGCAGATGTAGATGGCAAGTATCGTGGAGCAGATGATTCAATAAGAACAGCAAAGAATGGAGAATATTATTCAACGCTTTCGCTCTGGGATACCTACAGGGCCGCTCATCCATTATACACATTGATTGCGCCGGAAAGAGTAAATGGTTTTATCTACAGCATGATTGAACACAGCAAAGCTGCAGGTTTCTTGCCCATCTGGACAGCATGGGGTAAGGATAATTATTGCATGATAGGCAACCATGCCATTCCTGTAATAGCCGATGCATACATCAAGGGCTTCACCGGTTTTGATGCAGAAGAAGCATTACAGCAAATGATAATTTCAACTTCTCAAAATCATATCAACAGCAACTGGACATTACTCAATCAATATGGCTACTATCCGTTTGATAGTCTGGATAACGAAGCGGTATCAAGAACGTTGGAGCACGGGGTGGATGATTATTGCATTGCAACAATGGCAGACAAAATGGGCAAAAAAGATATAGCTTCCACTTATTACAAAAGGGCAAACTATTATAAAAATTTATATGACAGTTCAACCAAACAAATGCGAGGGAAAAACAGTAAGGGAAATTGGCGTCTACCTTTCAATCCATTAATGGCTACATCGCCCATGAACAATCCTGGTGATTATACCGAAGCCAATGCCTGGCAATACTTTTGGACAGCAGCACAGTATGATGTGGAAGGTATGACACAGTTATTGGGCGGAAAGAAAAATTTTACAGCACAGTTAGATAGTTTCTTCAGCATTAAAACGCTTAACCCCAACAAGCATCTTGGGCAGGAAGCAATGATTGGACAGTATGCACATGGTAATGAACCGAGCCATCATATTGCTTATTTATATGCATATTCAGATAAACCGGAAGGAGGAAGGGAACTCATCACAAAAATCTGCGATGAATTTTATAACAACAGCACAACAGGTATGATTGGCAATGACGATTGCGGACAAATGAGTGCTTGGTATATTTTTTCGACATTGGGTTTTTACCCCGTAAATCCGGCAAGTGGTGCGTTTGTATTGGGGATACCTCAAGTAAGGAAAACGGTTGTAAAATTGGCAAACAAGAAAGAACTAGCAATTGAGAATCAGTTCGAACAGGGCAAAATGATATTGGAGCTTAATCGAAAAAAAATTATTTCCCCTTTTATTGCGTATGCAAATTTGAAAAATGGAGCTGATTTGCTGTTCAAGTAAAACAAAACCAGCTAATTTTTTTCAATACATAAATTTATCAAATCTTTATCCGCAACTGTTCTTAATATTGCAGCTAAAGACTATCTGATTTATGGCAAAGAAAGTGCGGGGGTTTGGCAAAGAAATATTTTATACGGTAATGTTTTTGGCGGTAGCCGCCGCTGTTTCCCTGTATATAAGAGAAAAATTTTTTAGACCAGGCTTTGTACGCTACAAAGAATTTGGTATAGACATACCCACCAATTACGAAATACATGGTATAGATGTGAGCAAGTACCAGCAAGATATAGATTGGGATTTGGTAAAGCAAATGAAAGTAAAGAAAGTAGCCATTGGTTTTGCTTTTATAAAAGCTACTGAAGGAACAAGTATGGTAGATGCTCGGTTTAGAGACAATATGGAAGCCATAAAAGAAGCGGGCATTGTGCGGGGTGCGTATCATTTTTTTATTGGTTCAAAAAGCGGAAAACTACAAGCAGAGAATTTTATAGAAGCCGTACAACTTAAAAAAGGAGACCTCCCGCCTGTGTTGGATGTAGAGCAGGCAAACGGCGCATCGGTTTTGGATATGCAACAGCGCATCGCAGATTGGCTAAATGCGGTAGAAAAAAAATACAAGACAAAGCCCATCATTTACAGCAATATAGATTTTTACAAAACATTTTTAGCAGGCCGTTTCGATGACTATCCGCTTTGGGTAGCACATTATTTGGTAAAAGACAAACCACGGATAGAGCGATCATGGATTTTTTGGCAACACAATGAGAGCGGCCATATTACAGGCATAAGAAGCAATGTAGATTTTAATGTGTTTAATGGCGATAGCGCAGATTTTAAGAAACTGTTGTTGAAGTAAAGCCGTAGTTATGTAACAGGGTGCACTTTTTAAAAATTGGCATCATTTTAAAAATAAACTAACTTTAGGATATGGGAATGGAAGATGATGCTAAAAAATTTTTGGTGCTGATCATGCAAATGGTTTCATCTATCATTTTATGGTTATTGATAAATATTTTCTTTGGAATTTATTTAAAATATGGCATGTTTGAAAACGCCCCATCCATCACAAATATCATTTACTATTTACTCTTTATTGCAGGGAGTTATTTCCTTTTTAGATATTTCAAAAAAAGATGGAAGGGGGTAGAATTATCGTAAAACCTATAGCATCTAAGGGCCTCCATTTTCCCATTTGCATATCTGCACATTTGCATATTTTCCCATTTGCACATTTTCTCATTTGCACATTACCTAACTACTATGGTCCTGTATAATAACCCACTTCTTTTTTATTTTTTTAAAGAGCAATGAAAAAGCGCCGCCAATATTTCCAATGCTTCTTTTTAAATGCCACTTGCCCACTACGCTGTAATACATTACCGACAAACGTTTCATGCTTATGATTTCAAAATCCAATTTGCCCATGGCAGCAGTATCTGGGTATCCTTTTTTGTAATTGCTTTTGGTTTTTTCCCAGCCATAGGTGGGCCCGCTTTTGCCAATAAACATCAAAGAGTCATTGTGCCAATATGTTTCCATGTACCGATCAATATCACCAGCATTCCAAGCTATGCGTTGTTCATTCATCGCATCTTTAATCTGCTGCTCATCGGTAGGCTGGGCTAAAATATGTAGGGTAAATAAACATGAGAGTATTAAAAGCATTGTTCTTTGCATAAAAAATTTTAAAACAAATTAACAGCTTTTTGCGGACAATTTCAATGCGAATGGTGTGTAGAAGAGCAGCGGCTCTTGCGACATAATTTATAATTTAAAATATGCGCACTTATTATAAGCACAACCGCAGGTATGATAAAATAAATTTCGGAAGCAATAAAAAACTGTTTGGTTACTAGTAAAATAAACCCTGAAGAAAAAAGCCAAACGGGCAATGGGTTTTTGTGGTGGGTTTTGTAGCCATGTACCAATGCATATACCCCCACAAAGAATGCAAGCATTATCATTCCCCACTCAAAAAAAATATTGTGTATAATATTTACACCAAATAAAGGGAGGCTGGTAAGTACAAGTGGAAGTAACACACAATGAATAGCACAAGCTATAGATGTGGCAATTCCCAAACCATCCCAATTTATTTTTAAGTTCATATGAAAGACGAAGATACAATTTTTTGCAACAGCATTGCAAAAAATTGTACGAGTTTGCAAATGCTAACGTAACTTTGGCTATATTTTGGGTAAGGGGGTTTCGTTTTTCTGATTATCACTACCTCAACTATACTGGTTTTTAGCTTTCCAATAATCTTGGAAAGTGTTGTCCAGTGCTCAATGTTTATTATCTAAAGTCTACAAATAATATGAAAAAGAAGGTTTGGTTTTATGTAGGGTTTTTTGCCATTTTGTTGGCTGTGTTTTATTTCTTCATCATGAAGGATTATGATTTTGATGCTTCCCCTTTGTCTGTAATTAACCCTGCGGTACCGTCATTTAGTTTTGTAAATCAAGACGGTAAAATTATTTCGCAAAAAGAAACAGATGATAAAGTGTATGTGGCAGAATATTTTTTTACAACATGCAAAGGCATTTGCCCAAAAATGAATGCCAATATGCGCCGTGTGTATGATACGTACAAAGACAGGCCCGACTTTATGATTATCTCACACACATGCCAGCCAGAGGTGGATAGTATGCCATTGCT
>JANMGS010000676.1:0-5491 GCA_031374745.1 Ferruginibacter sp.
ATCGGTAAATCCACCAGCGGCGGCGGCATTTGCGCCCGTTACAAGTGTTTCCCTTTGTTCGTTGCCTGGTTCTGCAAAGTCTGAAAAAATATCCATCCAGCCAATGCTTACATGCAAATCATTACCTGTGATTACTTCTATATTTTCTTTTGAAATATTGTCTGCAATTTCATGTATAATGCCATCAATAATGAGGATATCTTTTACTTGCTTGTGAAAAGAAGTAGTAGCTGCAATGATGGTAACTTTCTTTAGTAATACATTCATTTTTTAGAGATTGAGCAAATATCTGAAAAAAATGGGAGAGTAGGAAGGGATTATTGTAATAAAACCAATAATAAATAAAAGGTAGGCGCTGTGAACCAACCTACAGGTGGCAGCAGGAGTCCGGTCTTAGTCGCTGTCCCGTATATAGGTAGTTGCGTATGCCGCTACAGCGGCACGCAACCACCTATATACATCGCTCCCTCCACCGCAGCGTATGAGCGGTAATACATTTTTCACCAAAAGGGGTCCGGCGGGCAACATTTATCTAAGCAAGTATGGGCGCACAATTTTTGGGTTGTTTATTTATTAAATTTGTTACCATACGCACCATCTATAAAATTGCTCGGCAAAAATTAGACTATACCCGTTACAATTCAGTCGAAGCAGGTTTTGTAAAACGTGCAACCGATAATAGATTATGCTAGCAGCAAGGGATTGTTGGATGTAATTTTATTAGACACGATGATTGTGTAAAGGCTTATATGGTTAATTGTTTTTATTTTGATGCAGAAATGATTCTTACAGTTTATTCTTTTACATTGGCACAGAAAGCTAGCGCACAAGCTAGGCCTCATTTCTGCGCCAGAGATAGGTAACTTTCTTTAGTAATACATTCATTTTTTAGAGATTGAGCAAATATCTGAAAAAAATGGGAGAGTAGGAAGGGATTATTGTAATTATATAAAAGCTGGTATTAAAATAGGCAAAAGGAAGGTTTTATTTTTTGATATACCTAGAATCTTTACCACTCGCTTCGATAAAGGCTGAAAAAAGATCTTTGGGTGACACGCTGCGGTGGAGGGAGCGATGTATATGGATGTATGCGTGCCGCCGAAGGTGGCATAAGCATACACCCATATACGGAACAGCGACTAAGACCGAACAACTGTTGCTACCTGTTATTTGTTGAAAGCGCATTATTGCCTTTTATTTTACACGCTTTCATACTTACACAGCTATGTAAGCTACCTATTACTTTAAACCTAAGCAGTTATGCAGTTTACCTATTTGCTATAGAGAATCTGAGCAGCATTAAAACAACGGATGAAAAATAAACTGCCCTTAAAATATTTTATCCCTAATTTATCTGTAGCAAATCACTTTATAACTTAATGCTCAGTGCCTCGCAGGTTTCATCTATTACTTTATGTTGGTAATCTTTTAGCTTAGTTTCTGTATAGGGCTTTGCTAAAATAGATTTTTTTAATCCTCTTAAAATAAAAGCAGCTGCAGATGGGCCATATTTTTTTGTAACCTGTTCATTTATGTTTTTACAAACTGTTTCCACTTTTTCTTTGGCTTCGTCTCGGTATATTTTTTTATCTACATTGATTGGCCTCTCTTTTCTTTGTATTGCCTTGCTTTTTGTATAATCAATTTCAGCTATTGCTTTAAAAAACTTTTGCTTGTTTTCTTCATCATCCAGTAAGTTTTTGCAAAATCCTTTGGCAAATGGATTTTGTAAAAAAGCTACATTGCTATCCAGTATTTCTTCTAAAGTTGTATCTGTTACAACATTAAATGGTGCTAAGTTATAAGCTGCAGCTATTTCATTTCTAATGAGGAAAAGATTTAAAAGTACCTCTTGATAATAAGGGCTGTACTTTGCGTTATGTTTAGGGGTTAACTTCACCACATAATCTGTAATAACAATATCTTCGCAGGCTTTATTTTCTTCTTGTAACATTTCATACACATTCCTTTCGATAGCGGTTGCTAAAAATATTTCTTTTAATTGTAGTAGCCAGATCACATCATTGCTTGCATAAATTTGCTGCTCCATATCCAATGGCCTTTTTCGCCAGTTGGATCTTTGCATAGATTTATCTACCGTAATGTTAAACGAAGCAGCAACAAGGTCCAGGAATGAATTGGCATCATGGTTGCAGAGTTTGGCAGCAACTTGTAAATCAAAAATATTTTTTGTACTACAGCCATTTATTTTTAACAATTGAATATCTTCTGTGCAGGAGTAGGCCACTTTACAAATGCTGCTATCTTCAAACACATTCCACAAAGGCTGCATATCGGTTATAGGCAAGGGATCTACCAGGTAACATTTTTCACCATCATAAATTTGCAATAAAAAAAGCTTGAATCCATATTCCCTGAAAAAGCGATCAAACTCAGTATCAAAAGCAAATTCAGATTTTTGCGCTAGCTTTTTTGCAAGCGCTTCAAGTGTTTCATTCGTATCAATAATAATGATATCAATAGCCCCATTCTTTATTTCTGCTGTACTCATTCAATAAATTTATAATTTGCAATGTTACTGCTATTAAGTTAGTTTTCCTTTTTTTATATAAGAAAGAATTTGTTCTTGCATAATTGCAAATTGGGTTGTCAATCTTTTTACGATACCTTTTTTTTGAAATTTCCCATCAAGGTCTACAATCCATGCGACAATTATAGTTAGTCTGTTTATAAGGCATCGTTTAAATAGTTTTTTGGTAATGTAACTTTTGTAACCTAGCACTTAGTTACTTTTATACATCTTTGCAATCTAATAAAATTGGATTTATGGAAATTTTGGGTTATTTCTTGGCAGCTTTGGTAGGAATTTCATTGGGTCTAATTGGTGGAGGAGGTTCTATCTTAACTGTTCCTATTTTAGTCTATGTATTTGGGATAAACCCACTATTGGCTACGTCGTATTCATTATTTATTGTTGGTTCTACTTCTTTGATAGGTGCTATTAATAATTACCGAAAAGGGTTGGTGAGTATTAAAACAGCGCTGCTTTTTGGTCTGTCTTCCATAACAACGGTATTCGTAACCAGAAAGCTAATAATACACAAGATTCCATCAGTCATCATTAGCACAGAACATTTTCATATTACACAAGCTTTGGCAACAATGGTTTTATTTGCTATTTTAATGCTGCTGGCTTCGCTGGCTATGATAAGCGAAAAAAATAATACCGTGACAACTACTGATGCTACTGCAAATGAAACACCCATCATTAAGTTATTATTATATGGCGTTTTAATAGGATTGGCTACTGGGTTTTTAGGAGCTGGAGGAGGATTTTTATTGATACCGGCGCTTGTACTTATTTTTAAAATGCCCATGAAAAAAGCTATTGGCACTTCTTTATTAATCATTGCATTAAATTCTTTAATTGGTTTTACTGGCGATATTGGTCATTTTACATTCAATTGGAAATTTCTAATCAGTATAACGCTCATAGCCATTGTGGGAATACTTGTAGGTGGGTTGTTATCAAAAAAGATTGATGGAAAAAAATTAAAAAAAGCATTTGGCTGGTTCGTTTTGGTAATGGCGATTTTTATTATAATAAAAGAAATATTTTTTGTGTAAAAGCATAGAGCTTTGAAAATGGCTGCTTTTTAAGATCAATAACATTTGAGTAAATACAATAGCTGTAATAATAAAAAGAACTTCGTATTTAAAAACATTAAAATACAATTATATGCAAATAGAACAAATTTATACAGGATGCCTAGCACAAGGTGCTTACTATATAACCAGCAATGGAGAAGCAGCCATTATAGATCCATTGCGTGAGACAAAACCATATTTAGACAGGCTTCAAAAAGATGCTGTAAAATTAAAATACATCTTCGAAACACATTTTCATGCCGATTTTGTGAGTGGACATGTAGATTTGGCAAAAAGTACTGGAGCTGCTATCGTTTATGGGCCAAATGCAAAACCCGATTTTCAATTCATTTCGGCAAAAGATGAACAAGAATTTAAAATAGGTGATATAACGATTAAAGTATTGCATACACCAGGGCATACGATGGAAAGTACTACTTATTTATTGAGAGATGAAAATGGTAAAGACCATTGTATTTTTAGTGGCGATACGTTGTTTTTGGGTGATGTAGGTCGCCCAGATCTTGCACAAAAAGCTGCGCATATGACGCAAGATGAACTGGCAGGATTGTTATATGATAGTTTGATGAATAAGATAATGCCATTGGCAGATGATGTAATTGTGTACCCAGCGCATGGTGCAGGTAGTGCTTGTGGAAAAAACATGATGAAAGAAACGGTGGATACTTTGGGTAATCAAAAAAGAATGAATTATGCCTTAAACCAACCATCGAAGGAAGCTTTTGTAAAAGCAGTTACCGATGGGTTACTTCCACCTCCTGCCTATTTTGGTTTAAATGTTGCCATGAATAAACAGGGTTATGAAAGCTTTGAATCAGTGTTAAATCATGGTATGAGGGCTTTATCGCCAGATGAGTTTGAAGCTGCCGCAGAAAATACAGATGCATTGATTTTGGATACTAGAACAAATATGGAGTTTTACAAAGGATTTATTCCTCAAGCCTTAAACATTGGTCTAGATGGAGATTTCGCACCATGGGTAGGAGCATTAATTGTAGATGTAAAACAACCATTGCTGTTGGTTACCGAAGAAGGCAAAGAAGAAGAAACCGTAACAAGATTAAGCCGTGTTGGTTTTGATAATATCATCGGACATTTAAAAGGAGGTTTTGGTGCTTGGTTGCAGGCTGGTAAGGAAGCCGATGTGGTAGATAGGATTACAGCCACTCAATTTGCAAACGACGTAAAACCTGAAACAGATAAAGTAGTAGACATTAGGAAAGAAACAGAATATGCAGCCGAACATGTAAGTGAAGCTTACAACCGCCCATTGGCAAATATCAATGAATGGATAAAAGATATTAATCCAGACGAACATTTCTTTCTGCATTGTGCCGGAGGATATCGTAGCATGATTGCTGCATCTATTTTGCAAGCTCGAGGGTATAGGAATTTTACTGAAGTAGAAGGCGGTTTTAAAGCAATAAGTGAAACGCCAGTGCCTAGGACAGATTTTGTATGCCAGAGTAAAATATTGAAAGTATAATTGAATTTTTATTGATTTTAAACTTTATAAAATGAATAGTTTAAAAATTCTCATCCCAACTGATTTTTCGGTACATGCTGAGTTTGCTTATTTGATCGTGAAAAAGATGGAAGAAAATACCATTGTAGACGTACATTTTTTACATGTGCTTGCTGTGCCAGATACGGTTTCTATGGATTTAAATGGAGCTATTCAAACCTGTGGCGAAATTGATGTGAACTACCTAGTAAAACAAAAAGAAATTGCCGAAAGAAAATTGGCAAACCTTAAAATCATTTATGGTTCCGATATAAATACGCATTTGGTTTTGGGTAAAATTACTGACGCCATCATTAATTTCTCTGAAGAAAATAAGTTTGATTTGATAGTGATGGG
>JANMGS010000758.1:0-3462 GCA_031374745.1 Ferruginibacter sp.
AAGAGGTTTCTTTATGTTGCGCACACCCCTATCTTCTTTCTTAGTATAATATTCTGTCCAGTTTTTTAAATAATCATAGCTTTGTTGGGAGGTTTTTCTAAGAAGTTAAGAGAGAAAAAGAGGGTTCTTTATGTTTCGCACACCCCTTTCCTCTTTCGTAGTTTAATATTCTGTCCGGTTTAAATCATCATAGCTTTGTTTTGAGGTTGGGCTAAGAGGTTAAAAGAGAAAAAGAGGGCCTCTATCAAACTATCTTTTTTTTCTTTTTTGTAGTTTTAGGTTTTATATTCGATTTATATCATCATATGTATTTTGTAATTTTTGTTTTCTGCTTGTAATATCCAGTTCGCTTAACAGCATATTATCATGCACCTGAATTTTATCATACATAGAAAATGGAGAAAATGTTTTAAAAATTAATGGCAGAATATCTACCAACATAAAAGCAAGCATCAAAAATAATTCTGTAAGCCCAACAATCGGATTTTCTTTTTTTAATTTTTGCAAGGCAATTTCTCTTTTCAAATAATCGAAACTAGTATTTTTTACAATATTTTGTTGGGTGTTTGTCTTTAGTTTAGCTAGCTCTTCGTTTCTAGTATTAATCCGATTTCTTTCAGTAGATATTTCTACATCCAATGCTTCAATTATCTTCTTAATTTCTTTGGTTCTGGGGAAATTTCCATTTATGTTTGGTATACCCGAAGAGCTACCGCAGGGTAATATTAATTTGTTACCACTTTGTTCAGCTGTTAGTAATTGTTCGTTACAACGTTTGGTTTGCAACAGACCATTCAGTCTTACATTTAAAGTATCATAAGATTGTTGGTAATTGCGCTCTTCTACTTTTACTAAATTATCTCTATCAGAAATTATCTTTTCTGCAATACTTCCATCAAAATACAACATTACAAAAGGATGCGAAACAATAATACCCAATACCACGGCAAAGAACAACCTGAGATAAAAAGTAATGTTTTTAAACTCATCAATATTTTTCTGTTGCTTGCGGTGAGTGGAAACAATAAAACGATCGAAGGCAAAAACAATAATTCCCCAAATTAATCCGCCAATGATATAGAAAAATGGAGAACCGCTCAGTTTGTCTATTGTAGATAATGCATACGACATAGAAATAAAACCGAGTATGGCTGGTATTAAAACCAATGTGCCTATACCCATATGTTTTATGCTCGTTGCATTATCGCATTTATCCAATACATTCTTATCGGAACCTGCACACCAAATAAAAAAATTATTTTTCATTCGTTTTATCTTCTATATTAAAAAGGGTAACTACATTTTCAATTTTTGAAGATATATTTAAACTGCAACGAAGAAATGTTATAAATTATGAGCGGTAAATTTTCGATATAAAAAATATAAGCCCTTAGACCATTGAGCATACTCACACAATAGAAAATATGTGAAACTGTAGGACTGTTTTTCTATTTGTTACCACAAAAATAGAGAACCCCTATGGAAATAGGGGTCCTTTTTTCAACGATTGCTTGCTATATGAAAAACTTATAATTAAAATTTATACATTACTGCTACCAACCCACTTGCGGTAGATTTAGTTCCTGCGCCATTAGACTTTTCGTAAATTTCACTTTCCGAAG
The DNA here is from genome assembly GCA_031374745.1 of Ferruginibacter sp. GTDB lineage: Bacteria > Bacteroidota > Bacteroidia > Chitinophagales > Chitinophagaceae > Ferruginibacter. The sequence continues at coordinate 1,623 of JANMGS010000758.1, forward strand.
ATTCAAACCTTAATTCTGGTATAATGGTAAGCGGACCAATTTTATAGTTAAGCGAAACAGTGTTTGCAAAAATATTTTTTGTGCCAAAGTAAATGGTTTTGTTATCGGATATGTATTCGCTTCTTAAAGTTAATCCAACTTTTTCTGTGGGATCAAAATTTAAATACAAAGCATTGCCAACCCAACTCCCGCTGCTTCCTAAGGTTGGTTTTCTGTGTTGTATCGTGCCATTAAACCCAATATTGAATTTCTTATTAATGATAGCAGTTACAACTGCGTCTACTTGATGCAATGATTTTAATGCACTAGGGTTTTTTCCAGAATCGGCACCAACAAAACCAGAGTAATTTAAATACGCTTTTATTTTTTCGTTCTTACTTGCATAACTCGCCTGGGCAATAAGATTATTGGTACTTGTGGTAGATGTAGATTGATCGGTATAATTGGTAATGCCTATCATAAGTCCAATTGGCCCTGCTACAACATCTGCTTTTAAACCTGTATGAAAAAATGGACCGTTGGTAAACATATAGCTCATGCTGTAGTTTCTATTTAATGGCGCATCCAATAATTCGTATCCAACATGCGTAGCAAATTTACCCGCGGTAAATTTCACTTTACTTGTAGGTGCATATGTTATGTAGGCTTGTTTTATAAAAGTTAAAGAGGAGAATCCGTTTTTAGAATCGCCATCATTGTACGAAAACTCTTCGGCCCTGCGACCATAACCCAAATCTACGGTAGCACCTACCTTACCAGACAAAGCCGTTGCATCTGCTCTAACGGACGCCATACCAAGTTCGAAAGAGCTTTCCGAATTGGTAAAACTTGTATAGTTGTTGGCTACTCCAGCAAAATTGTAACGGTAATAGGCATCAACCGATCCAGAATAAGTGATTGCTTTTGTAGAATCTTGTGATTGCGAGACAAAAAATGATAATGCAGTGACTGCAGAAAGAAATAATTTTCTTAACATTGTGATAGATTTTAATTATTAAATAAGAGGTACAACCATGAACTTTGTCGAGAAGCTCATAATTAGGTTGTACCTTTTTTATATACCAGTTTAATTTTCTACCAGGGTTTCTGTTATAATACCACCTGTTTGTACCAACAAGGTACCTTGTGTATAATTTTCATTGTGCTGAGATGCATCTAATCCCAATAGTTCATCTTCTTGACTAACACGAATAGGTAAAATAAAATTGATAAACTTGAAAATGGCGAATGACATGCTAAAACTATAAGCAATCACAATGGCCAATCCTTTTAATTGCGTAAAAAAGAAAGCGGTGCCACCATAAAATAAACCATCTGCACCTGCAGCATTTACAGATTTAGTTGCAAAAATGCCCGTCAATATCATTCCTACAATACCTCCAATACCATGGCAAGGAAATACGTCTAATGTATCATCTAAACTAGATTTTGATTTGTAATAAACGGCAACGTTGGAAATAATAGCAGCAAGAAAACCAATAAAAATACTTTGTGGAATAGCTACAAAACCTGCACCAGGAGTAATAGCAACCAAGCCTACAACTGCACCAATGCAGAAACCAAGTACAGATGGCTTTTTTCCTTTCAATACATCAAAAAACATCCAACTTAGCCCTGCCGCAGCTGCTGCCGTATTGGTAGTTGCAAATGCAGAAACAGAGAGGGTGGTAGCTCCCAATGCAGAACCGGCATTAAAACCAAACCAACCAAACCACAATAAGCCAGTACCTATTAAAACATAAGGAATATTAGCAGGTGGAATTTCTTTATTATCTATGTGAGATTGTCTTCTTTTTAAAACCAAGGCACCAGCCAATGCAGCACAACCTGCAGAAATATG
>JANMGS010000384.1:0-4001 GCA_031374745.1 Ferruginibacter sp.
GGTGAAAAAGTTTTTGAAACAAATAGTATTAAAGACTGCTGGAACGGTAGATACAAGGGCCAACCAGCGGAAATTGGAAACTATGTTTACTATATTACTGCTAGAACTGAATGTGGTGAAATTGTGCGAAAAGGAAATGTATTATTGATCAGATAAAGATAAATAGGGTTTCAAGTTATTAATTTGAAACCTTATTTATCTCACTTGTAAAATGAAAAGTAATATCAGGGTTATTGGTAATCTCTGTGTTTAAAAACCATTCGCTTTGGGCAAGGTAAACCACATTACCGTCTTTATCTTCGGCAATATTGGCTTGCTTGTATTTTGTAAAATCTTCTAACTTTTTGGGATCTTTTGCAGTAAGCCAACAAGCCTTATAAAATGGCAATGAGTTCATTTGTACAGATGCACCGTACTCTTGCAACAAACGATATTGTATTACCTCAAATTGCAATTCACCTACACAGCCAATAATTTTTTTATTTCCACCAAACTGGGTAAACAATTGTGCCACGCCCTCATCTGTAAGCTGGTTTAAGCCTTTTTCCAATTGCTTTGTTTTCATCGGATCTTTGTTTACCACTTCTTTAAAAATCTCTGGTGAAAAACTTGGAATACCGGTGAAATAAAAATTTTCTCCCTCTGTAAGCGTATCGCCAATTTTAAAATTTCCGGTATCAAATAATCCAACAACATCGCCAGGGTAGGCTTCCTCTATCACATCTTTTTGGCGAGCTAAAAAACTATATGGATTGGTAAAACGCATGTCCTTTTCTAGCCTTACGTGGTTGTAATAGGTATGCCTTGCAAACCTGCCACTGCACACACGCAAGAAAGCAATTCTATCTCTATGCTTCGGATCGAGGTTTGCATGTATCTTAAAAATAAACCCACTAAACTTTTCTTCTTCTGGTAAAACATCCCTTGTAGTCGTGTGGCGTGCACGAGGGGTGGGTGCTATACGTACGAAGGTATCTAGCATTTCTTTTACACCAAAATTATTTACCGCACTACCAAAAAATACCGGCGCTACATTTCCACTTAGGTAATCTTCGTTGCTCAATTCGCCATACACACCATCTATCAACTCCACATCTTCTCGAAGAACTTTGGCATCCTTCTCTCCTATTTTTGCATCTAATATTTTATCGTTAATATCTTTTATTTCTACCACTGCTTCGTCATTGGCCTTGGTACCTGCGGTAAACAAAACCAAACTTTTTTTATGTAAATCGTACACCCCTTTAAAATCTTTGCCGCTGTTTATCGGCACCGTCATAGGATGCAATTGAATTTTTAATTCGTTTTCTATTTCTTCCAATAAATCGAAACGGTTCTTCCCATCTCTATCCATTTTATTTATAAAAACAATTACCGGTGTTTTGCGCATGGCTATCACTTCCATGAGCCTTCTTGTTTGTGGCTCTACCCCATTTACAGAATCTATAACCAGTACAACACTATCTACGGCTGTAAGCGTACGAAAAGTATCTTCCGCAAAATCTTTGTGCCCCGGGGTATCCAATAAATTTATAAGATGGCCATCATATTCAAACGTCATTACAGAGGTAGCTACAGAAATACCACGCTGGCGTTCTATCTCCATAAAATCGGATGTAGCGTGCTTTTTTATTTTATTGCTCTTTACGGCTCCCGCTGTTTGTATAGCTCCTCCAAACAAGAGAAATTTCTCTGTAAGGGTTGTTTTACCTGCATCGGGGTGAGATATGATGGCAAATGTTTTTCTTCGATTTATTTCCGAAATATACTTCATGGCATGTTTTTGCGTGGGCAAAGGTAAGATTTGAAGGGCAAAGAAAAATAAAACCACAAAAACGCATGCGTGCTAAGATGTAAGAATGAAGGCCCCGTAAAAAATTAGTAAATATTTAAAGCATAAATGAAAAATGCAAAATACTATTCTGCCACATAAAGTCATATTAAAGTTTATAATTCTAAAGCTTCCTTACACTCTCCTTCTTGGTTTTAGCAAAAATAAAGACGTTTTAGCCTTAAAATAGTATGAACGGCATTTAAAGCCCTCCTCTGGCTAATGAACTTTTCATTTTATGGTTAACTTTGTGCCATGGCAAAAATGCTCAGCATATTATCAAATTCATTAAAGCTTACACTTCAAGAGCTAAAAGTAAACAAAACAAGGACTGCACTAAGTCTTACTGGTGTGGCTTTTGGTATATTTTGTATTATTGGTGTGTTGGCTACTGTAAATAGTTTGGAGCGAAACATCCAAGATGAAGTGAATAGCCTAGGTAGTAATACCATTTATATAGACAAATGGGATTACAGCGGTGGCCCAAATAAACCATGGTGGAAAATGAGGGCTAGGCCTGTTATGAAATATCAAGAACAGGATATGATAAAAGAAAGATCTGAACTTACCAAGGATATTACTTTCTTGATTCAAACAGGAGGTAGTTTGTCGTATAAAAATGATGTGTTGCAAAGCATTTCGGTGTATGGTATAAACGAAGCACAGATATCAATCCAGCCATTGAGTTTCTTAAGCGGTAGGTACTTTTCTAATTCGGAATTTACAAATGCCAGCAATGTTTGTTTAATTGGATTTGAGAATGCAGAAAAATTATTTGGTTCTGCTGAACGAGCCGAAGGAAAACAAGTAGAAATAAAAGGAAAAATATTAACCATTGTGGGGGTTTTGAAAAAAGAAGGAAAAAACTTTATAGGATGGGATTATGATAATTGTGTAATGATGCCTTACCAATTTTGTAAACGAATCTTTGATGAAAAACTTTCGAATCCTATATTAATTGCCAATGGTAAAGCAGGCGTTTCTACTGATGCTTTGTACCAAGAGCTACGTGGTATTATGAGGCAAATAAGAAGGTTAAGCCCTAGGGAAGAAGATAATTTTTCATTGAATAGTGTAGAAGCATTTAGCAAAGCGATATCTGGTTTCTTTGGTACACTCAATGTTGTGGGTGGATTTATTGGTGGAATAAGTCTTATTGTAGGTTTATTTGGAATAGCAAATATTATGTTCGTAACTGTAAAAGAGAGAACATCCATCATTGGATTAAAAAAAGCAATAGGTGCAAAAAGTTCATCCATATTGTTAGAATTTTTAATGGAGGCAGCATTGATGTGTATTTTTGGAGGTGCCATTGGGTTATTTTTTGTGTGGATACTCACCTTGGTATTGTCAGGTCCATTACATTTTCCTGTATTTGTATCGCTCCCATTAATGTTCGCAACGGTTATCATTTGTATTGTAGTGGGCATTTTGGCGGGTATTATCCCTGCTAGACAAGCATCTAAAATGGACCCGGTAGTGGCAATACGGAGTTAATGAGAAAATGTGCAAATATGCAAATGGGAAAATGTGCAAATGTGCAAATGTGCCAATGTGCAAATGTGAAAATATGCAAATGTGCAAATATGCAAATGTGCAAATGTGCTAATTTTTCCAACTCGATACATTGCTTTAAATTGCAAAGCCTAAACAACAAACAACAAACAACAAACAACAAACAACAAACAACAAACAACAAACAACAAACAACAAACAACTAACAACAAACAACTAACAACAAACAACTAACAACTAACAACTAATAACCATCCAAGCAAACATTACCATACTAGCCATAGAATCTTCTTGCGATGAAACAGCCGCAGCGGTAAGCCGAGATGGAAAAATATTGAGCAATATAATAGCCACACAAAAAATACATGAGCAATATGGAGGCGTAGTGCCAGAGCTAGCCAGCAGGGCTCATTTGGAAAATATTGTACCAGTTGTAGACGCTGCACTCAAAAAAGCAGCATGTACTTTACCCGAAATAGATGCCATTGCATTTACACAAGCACCCGGTCTTATTGGCGCATTGTTAGTTGGCTCACAATTTGCAAAATCGCTTTCGTTGGCATTAGACAAACCACTGATAGCAGTCCATCATATGCAAGCGCATGTGTTGGCAAATTTGTTGCAAGATCCTGCTCCAGCTTTCCCTTTTTTATGT
>JANMGS010000806.1:0-1606 GCA_031374745.1 Ferruginibacter sp.
TATTATGGATTTTGGTAGGTGGATATGCCCTGTATTTGCAAATTGCCAAAGGGCATACTGTAACAGGCATGAGGGATAATGTAGTATGGGGGCTTTACATAGCAAATTTCATTTTCTTTATTGGCATTAGTTATGCAGGTGCTGTCATATCTGGCATATTACATATTTTAAAAGTAGAGTGGCGTAAACCTATTATTAGAATTGCCGAAATGATAACAGTTATTTCTACCATTATTGGACCCATTTATATTCTACTGTGTGTTGGCAGATTAGATAGGTTGCATCATCTTTTTTTGTATCCAAGGTTACAATCTCCTATTACTTGGGATGTTTTTGCCATTGGTACTTATTTTACGGGAAGTGTTATTTTTCTTTATCTCGCATTAATAAAAGATTTTGCTATCTATCGAGATGCCTTGCTTCGTATTCCAAAATGGAAACAAAAAATGTATAAGGTATTAGCCATTGGGTACAGGGGTACGCCAAGTCAAAAAAGGCATATAAAAATCTCCACCAATTTAATGGCAATTATGATTGTACCACTTGCAATCATTGTTCACTCCGTGCTTTCTTGGATTTTTGGAATGACCCTTAGACCCGGCTGGCATAGTACCATTTTTGGGCCCTATTTTGTACTGGCAGCCATTTACTCTGGTACTGGTGTACTAATAATGGCTATGTGGGTTTATCGTAAAATGTATAAACTAGATAACATACTTACCGACAAACATTTTGTTTATTTAGGATACATTATGATGGCCCTGGGTGCAGGATACGGTTACTTTACATTTTCCGAATATTTAACCGATTGGTTTAGCTCCGAAAGATGGAATAGCGAGGTTATCGAAAAATTATTTAATCCTGCAAAATATGGGTGGTGGTTTTTATTTGCAAACGTAGCTGGCATTTTATTGCCCATATTTATTGTTGCCTTTCCTAAAACTAGAAAACCAAATTGGATTGCCTTTGCATCTTTTTTTATGGTAATAGCACTTTGGGTAAAACGATACCTTATCATTGTTCCTACGCTTGAATCTCCATTGTTACCCATGCAAGATACCAGAATGGAGTATGTAAAATATTCAGCTACTTGGGTAGAATGGGCATTAACATTTGCGGGAATTGCCAGTTTCTTTTTATTTTTTACACTGTTTTCAAAATTTATTCCAATAATACCAGTATCTGAATTTGAAGATACAGAAAACCGAAATGCACCAGTAGGCGAACCAAAAATGGAAACAAAACTTGTACAAGCTTAAAAACATTTGCCGCAAACAAACATGTTCATCAGCAAATAATAGGAGGTTGAAAACAATAAAACTGTATGTATGAAACAATTATTTAAAATAGTAAATTATAAAGCGATAATACAAAAAATCCTCGTGCCAACTTTTGTGTTGCTGTTATTAACTTCTAATGCTGCTTATGCTCAAACAGATAGTGCGAAAAAAGAAGAATCTGCTGTAGACTCAGGTACTTCTATGATAGCTCCATCCATTGAATTTATAACTGTGCAAAAAGGAGATAATACCATTGATTTAAAAACAGCTTTGAAATCTAAAATAAAGGGCAGTTTCATTAAACTTCCGTTATTAAAAGTTAGTTT
>JANMGS010000836.1:0-11459 GCA_031374745.1 Ferruginibacter sp.
ATTTTTACAGAGTACACCAATCTCATTTGATAAACATGCAATACATTGAATCTGTAAGAAGTAATGATGGGGATTACGTGCAATTGCAATACGGTCATAGGGTTGAAATAAGCCGCCGTAAAAAAACCGATTTTCTGCAAAGGTTAAAACAAGGATAACCAAATTCTCATTAACATTTACCGAATTCTTATTTAAATACTCCAAACCCTTATTGTGTTTGCAACATTGCATGTACACGATTTAGCTTTATGTAATATTTAAAGCAAATGACTTCCGACGAAATTTCCATATTATTAGAAATACAAAACCATGGTGAGTGGATAAAGGTTTTTATACCATATAGCTCTACCGAAAAAATGTCTGCTCGCATACAAAATGATGCGGGTGACACTTTAAAAATGCTAAAACTTATACAAGGCAATAATGCGATTGATATAAGCAACATCAAAAGCCAATCCATAAACTTAATAATTGAAACTGCTTATGAAACAATTTCTAAGCAAATAAAACTAGGTTGATTATGAAAGTAATTGTTATGATTGTTACAGTTGTATTTTCTACAACAACCTTTGCACAAAATGTTGGTATTGGTGAAGCTGCACCATCCGAAAGTAAATTACAAGTAAAGTCTGCTGATAGTGCTGTTTTAATTTTACAGAACGCAACACAATTTGGTAGTAATATTAAATCCAGTTTATATTTTAAATCGGGTAATGCCTATTCGGGCGGGATAGCAAGTATTGGTAGCGGTTATACATATAGGATGGGGATTTTTACTTATGGGGGTGATAGTGCAAAAGATTTATTAGAAAGAGTTACAATATTAGACAGTGGGAATGTTGGCATAGGTAACACAAATCCTACTTCTAAGTTAGCAGTAAATGGAAATACTATTATTACAGGTACAACAACTTTAAATGGAAATACATCCGTTACCGGAACTACTAATTTTAATGGTAACATAACTGTGAACGGATTTGCGTCTATAGTGGGAAATACAGGTATTACCGGAGATTTGTTAGTTAGCAAGGGTATTCAAATTGGTAATACAACAAACACACTAAATGGCACGGTAAGGTTAAATGCAGCAAATGATAATAAATTAGAATATAGAGAAAACGGCACTTGGAATTCTTTTACAAAAGAGTATTATGCATCACCCAATCCTAGCTATACAAGTGCAGTAAGAAATCAGTTGATCATACATCCAACCTATGAATACAATGTGCCCTCCGATGGATATTATTTAGTCACCATGGAAGCCAATACATATCCTGTATTTAAAACCAACGGTTGCACCTTACAATACTTAGACAATACTTCTACAGTATGGTTGTATAGCAAAACAAGGTTACTCCAATTTTTTGGTGCAGGTGCTTTTAAGTGGTATATAGTAAATGGCCAAACAGGTTGTCAAGGTGCACAATCTATTCCTTTAAAACCCTCAGCAAATAGAATTGTATACCTGCAAAAAAATGAAAAGCTAACGTTTGCTTATGAATTTAATATGTACTCAGTCCCTTCGGGTACATTAGAGAATTGGTCAGCAGACTCTCAAATGACCTTGTTAAAAGTGGGAGAATAGATAGGCAAATTATAACCTAGCATAGCATCGATATTGAAAATTTCCAAATAAAATAACAAAAAATGAAACAAGCAGTCACAATTTTTTTAATCACAACAGTTTTACTTTCCTTTAATGGAATTGCACAAAATGTAGGAATTGGTACTTCGGTACCAGATGCCAATGCTCTACTTGATGTAAGCAGCAGCACAAAAGGAATATTAATTCCAAGAATGACGTTGGCACAGCGAAATGCAATCCCAGGCATTGCGCTAGGCTTAATGATTTATCAAACAGATAACAATCCCGGATTTTATGTAAATAAAAGTAGTGCACTGGCTACGAACTGGGTTCCCATTACAGAAGGTAAAAATCTATGGACAACTTCACTAGGCAATTCCAATTATATTTCAAATATTAATACAGGAAATGTAGGTATTGGGACTACTTTACCTGAAATGAAATTTGCAGTTACCAATGATGATAGTGCCATTGCTATTTTCAATAATTCTCAAACACTTGCTACTAATATTCAAAGTAATGTTTATGTAGGAACAGGTAGAAATGGTTTTGGTGGATATTTTACCGGAGGTATTCGTACCACAGGAACCTCTGCTAGCGCAGCTCGTTTGAGTTTATTAACCGGAGCAACTACTACAGGTAATAATTTACAGGAAAGAGTTAGCATTGATAACAGTGGAAATATGGGTATTGGTACTATTGCACCAGGTTATATTTTAGATGTAAACGGCAGATCGAGAATTAGAAATAATGGAAACACAGCAGGCATTTGGTATAACAAAGCAGACAATACAGAAGCAGCATTTATTGGTATGGTAAACGATTCTACCTATGGCTTTTTTGGCAACGGAACAGTGGGAAACTGGAGAATGGGTTTTGATGTAAAAAAATGCTCAAATGGGCATTGGTCTTACTGATCCTACAGCGCCTTTATCTTTTCCAAATACAATTGGCAATAAAATTTCGCTTTGGGGAGATGCTACCGGTGGGCATTATGGGTTGGGCATACAAGGAAGCTTACTGCAAATTTACAGCAGTGCAAACAATGCGGATATTGCTTTTGGGTATGGTAGCAGTAATGCTTTTACAGAGAATGCAAGGCTATTTGGTGGTGGAAATATGCACTTGGGCAAGTATGGCACATGGTCAACTGCGGCAGATGACAGGAAAATAAATTTTGGTGATGGTGATTATGCTTATATAGGAGAAGTAGGCGCTGATGACAGATTGGAACTAAGAGCTGGCGCTTTTAACTTTAAAAATGGGGATGTATTTATCGGCACCAATGACTTTGTAAAAGGTGCTGGTTATAAACTAAGAGTGGGTGGAAAAATATTTAGTGAAGAAGTAAGAGTACAGTTACAATCTGCATGGCCCGATTATGTTTTTGAAAAAAATTATAGAAAACTTTCTTTAGATGAATTAGAAAAATATGTAGGTGAGAATAAACATTTACCCAACATACCTTCTGCAAAAGAGATAGAAAAAGATGGGCAACGTCTAGGTGAAATACAAATTAAACTACTCGAAAAAGTGGAGGAGCTAACGCTGTATATTTTGGAGTTGAAAAAAGAAATTGAAGCAATCAAAAAAAATCAATAATTGCTATGAAACTTCTACAACGCACTTCTTTACTCTTTAGTTGCATTTTTTTGCTGTTGATCTGTTGCAGCATTTCCGGCTATGCTCAAAATGCTATACTTAGCCAGCGGTTGCAGGGTAAAACCAAATTTAAAGATATCATGCAGGAGGTGGATGATTATTACAGGTCTGTAATAGGAAATGAATTAAACGTGCCTGCTGGCAGTATCGAGGCTATCAAAAGACAAGAATACAAGCGCTGGAAAAGATGGGAGTGGTATCACAGTGCTCGGTTAAATCCGGATGGAACTATTGCAAATGCATCTGAAAAATTATTAGAAGTTTTGCAAAGTGGCCCATCAGCTGGTAATAGGTTTAACGGCGGCGATAATACGGCTTCTTTAACCAATAGCGGCGAATGGACGATTATCGGACCGAGTAATACCGTGTCCGGTACACAGGGACAGTATAGAGGATTAGGCCGTATAGACCGTATTGCTTTTCATCCAACCAATAGCCAGGTCTATTATGTTGGTACACCAGCGGGCGGTTTGTGGCGTACTATAAACGATGGAGCAACCTGGACAAATCTCTCAGATGAGTTACCATCGATGGGTATTTCAGGTATTGTAGTTAGCCACACAGATCCAAATACGCTGTACATCCTTACGGGAGATGGAGATTCGAATATGGGGGGATTAGTGGAGGGATATGGTTATATCCGCTGGTGCCAGGGCGTATTTAAATCTACTGACGGAGGAAGTACCTGGCAAAAAACAGCTGCGTTTCCGGGAGTGCCTGAATTTTATGCTGGCTATAAACTTGTACAAAGCCCTGTTAATGCAAATATTTTATTGGCAGCAACAAGCAGGGGTATTTTTAGGACGAGTGATGCTGGAGCAACATGGGAAAATGCAGGACCGGCAAGTATGGTCAATGCAACTTTTCATGATGTGGAATTTGAGCCTGTTACTGGTACAAAAGCCTACGCAGTAGCAAGGGTATCGGGAGGTTCATTTTTTTTAACTTGTGATGAAACTTTACAATTCAGCAGACCTTTAACAGCAGGTTTACCAAACGGTAACAGTATTAATACAGGCAATAATGTAACACGTTATGCAATTGCGGTATCTGTTGCTGCTCCGCAGCAAGTTGTTTTGCTGGCAGGCGCCAGCGTTGATAGCACAGGTTTCCAAGGTATATTTGTTTCTTCAAATAACGGAGCTTCATTTACAGCCAAATCAAACACACCAAATATATTAGGAAATGCAATTAATGGGTTAACCGCAGGCGACCAGGCAAGCTATGATCTTTGTGCTGCAGTAGCCAGTAACGACGCAGCAAAAATTGTAACCGGCGGTTTATGTGCATGGAGATCGGACAATGGCGGCACCAGCTTTGCTGCAATAACAAAATATAATGAGGCAACAGTAGCCACTGCAGAATATATTCACCCAGATGTACACGATGTTTCCTATAACCCACTAAACAATTACCTGTATGCCTGTACAGATGGAGGGATTTACAAAAGCACCAACCATGGAGTTAACTGGACTGATATTTCTGCTGGTTTAATAATCAGCCAATATTATCATTTGGCCGGCATAAGTTCGGATGTAAATAAACTTATTGGAGGTTTACAGGATAATGGCACTTTGTATCGAACAACTGCCTCTCCTACCTTTACGCAAGTAAAAGGTGGTGATGGCTTTAGAACGGCGATTTCTACTGCATCGGCAAACACAATTTACTGTACTGCCAATGAATATATATTCAGGAGTACCAATGGCGGAACAACAAACACTTTCATTTTACCTTTTACTTCCAATGTATTCTTCCCTTCTCTTCGCTTAAATCCTTCTAACCCATTAAAAGTGTATATGGGCATAGGTTATTTTTCAGGAACACAAAGGCATAAATTCTATCATTCTGATGATGGGGGTGTAACCTACATTGATTCTACCACTATTAATGTTAGCAAGGATATAGCCTGTGCGCCAAGCGATGTAAATGTTTTGTATGGTACCGATGGCTTTAATATCTGGCGCAGCCAGAATGAAGGTTTTAGTTTTTCGTTGAGGGTAACAGGGCTTCCGGCTTCAAGGTCTGTTACAAGTCTGGTGGTTAATCCAAATAATGCTGCAATTGTTGTAGCAACATTGGGCGGTTTTACAGCAGGCCAAAAAGTCTATTACACAGTTGATGCAGGGGTTAACTGGCAAAATTTAAGTGGCACATTACCCAATGTACCTGTTACCAGCGCTGCCATCAACAGCAATGGAGATGTGTATATAGGAACTGATATTGGTGTGTTTTACCAGGCAGAAGCTGAATCGGACTGGAGGCCTTTTTATAATGGCTTACCACGGGTACCAGTCACGGAATTAATTATTTATCCTGCATCAGACCTGATAAGAGCTGCCACTTTTGGGCGGGGCATCTGGCAAACAAGCCTTTATACAAATTGTCCTACTTCTGTTTTTTACACTGCTAATGTTAACACCCCCAAAGTATATAATGCAAGCGTTGTGCTCAGTACTTCTCAAGATATCAAAGGTAGTGCAGGGGTAAATGTGTTGTATAAATCAGGAGGGTATATTAGCATGCTCCCTGGTTTCAGGGCTACAGCAAATTCGGTTATGAATGCGAAAATTGGCCCTTGCCTGCCGGGCATTGACCCTTCTACACAACTTAAGGTTATTAAGGTGTCGGGAGCAGTTAAAGTGCCAGCATTGCCTACAAATCAAACACAAAAAACAGGGCCGAAGGAAACTTATTATTAAAACAATAAAAATTAAAGAACCCCGGAAGAGGAAAAAAATTGATAGCCACTTATTTTACCTACGGTGTTATTTCCGGTTCTTTAAAATAATTAAGCCTCAGTGTATCACCCAGTAGCGCAGAAATGTAGCAGAGCAAAGTGCGGCAGCGTTTCAGTGCGACAAGCTATAAAAAAATCTTTTTAAAAGAAAAAAATAGGCGAGTTTAATCTTTACAAGAAAATAAAAATTACAACTAATGAAGCATTCAATCACTGTTTTATTTTTATTTTTTTGTATGAATGTGTTTGCACAAAACGTAGGTATTGGAACAACCACACCCGATGAAAAATTGCAAGTAGATAGCGTAATAAGAATAGGTAAAAATGCTGTAATACAAATAGGCAGTACAAGAAAAAATACCATAAAATTTGGTGATGGAAATTTTGCAACTATTGGCGAACAAGATAAAGATGATAGGATAGTTTTAAACGCAGGATCGTTTAGTTTTAGAAATGGTAATGTAGGTATTGGAGTTGATTCCGCCATTGCAAAATTGGATGTAGTAGGTAGTTTAAAAATTACAAATGGTACACAAGGTGTAGGTAAGGTATTAACCAGTGATGCAGCAGGTAATGCAACATGGGAAAATACAGCTTATGGTAATACTGAAAGGTTTAATTTTAGATTAAGCAGTTCTGTTGCAAACCCAGTTGTATTATCCACAATTTATAATTTTGGCACTGCAACCACTTCTTATACTGCAGGAAGTGAATTTTTTAGAATTAATTTTACAAAATCTGGTTTATACCACTTTGATTTAAATGCATTTCAGGGAAGTAGTAATGACTATTCGGCTAACAGTGCAACTCCTAGAACAATGGAAATCGAATGTTCCTTTGCAGCTTTTATAAATTTTATTGGTTATCCCCCTTTCTTTAAAGTTAATTTAGGCTTTAGTTCTGCCTCTTACGATAAAAGTTTTGAAGTATATATTACTGCACCGTCTTACATACAATTTTACTCGTTGAAACAAGCAGGTAATATTGCCTATGCATTAAATGTAACTGGCCATTTAATTTCAGAATAATTGTTTTTATTGGTGGTGTCCCACCCACCAAAACTTTAAAACCGGTAAAAAAATGCTTTAAACTGATAAAACAATATGAAAACATTACTAGCCATATTTTCATTTATACCCACATTCATTTTTGCACAAGCACCAATAAACGATGCCCCTTGTGGTGCCATTAATATACCTGTAGTGTCTGCAGCTAATTGTGTACCTACTACTATTTACCAATGGGCCAATGCTACTTTTAGTACAGGGGGTACGTCAAATCCTAGTTGCGGAGGATTTAGCAATACCAGTAAAGATGTGTGGTATAAGTTTACTGCAATAAATAATAATTGTGCCATCCTTTTTGATAAAGCTAACAGTATTTCTCAAGACTTAGCAGCAGCAGTATACGATGCAGAAAATTGTACTTTCTTTTATAGCAACCAATGGTGTAATGATGACGACGGCCCAGAAAATTACCCTCAATTACAAATGGATGATTTAATAGCAGGTGCTACTTATTATTTAAGAGTATGGCAATACAATGCCGCAATAGATAGTGGTTCTGCAAAAATTTGCATTGTAAGTGAATCCGCCACTCCACCAACAATTGGTAAAACGGGTATTAATACAAATTTTCCTTCAGCTGCCTTAGATATTAATGGTACAATAAAAATTAGAGGCGGAGCACCAGCATTAAATAAAGTGTTGACAAGCGATGCTATTGGAAATGCGAGTTGGAAAATAATACCGGTAACTACAAAAATTGCTTTTGGTACCTATTTGTTACCAGGTACCAGCTTGTCTATACCTAGTAATGTATTCACTAAAATATCATTTACAGAACCAGAAGAATTGGGTGTAGCAAATATGGCAGCATCCGTTTTTACTGCACCAGAAACTGCTACTTATCATTTTGAAAGTTCCATCATGTTTGCTTTGCCCAACACAGCAAACGTTTCAGTGCGTATTGTAATAAGAGATGCAGCATTAAATATTATTCGGAGCTACGAAACAAGGGAAAACAATGCTGCTGCAAGTACCGAAAAAAGCTTATCTGTATCTGCTACTACTTCTTTAAATGCCGGGCAAAAAGTAGAAGTACAATTTTTTCAAAATACTGGCGCAGTATTGATTATTAATAACACGGGAAGTTTGGGTGTTGATAGAAAAACAAGGTTTCAGGGATATAAAATAAATTAAAATCAGTGGAGTTGAATATCTCTTTAAATTTGCTCAAATATTTAATTTTTTTTTATTATGAAAAAAATATCAACACTCATCGCATTTCTTTTTTCAGCTACAGCATTTGCACAAAATGTAGGTATTGGTACCCCTACTCCCGAAGCAAGTGCTCAGTTACATATAAGCAGCAATACAAAAGGTCTTCTCATACCAAGAATGACAACAGCCGAAAAACTACTGATAACCTCACCGGCTGATGGATTGATGGTTTATGATACCGACATCAGAAATTTTTGGTACTATGACTTCATAGCATCTACATGGAAAGAATTGAATAGTTTAAATCTATTGCCGGTGGGCGCTTTTACCAACACATTGCGTCACGATGGTAGCAGTTGGGTTACGGATGCCTACATAACGAATACTGGTAACAGCGTTGGCATTGGTATTTCGGCTCCTAGCGAGGGTTTGCACATAGACAGCAGTGTAAAAATTGGCAATTTTGTTTGGTCTTCACCTGCCAGTTCTAGATTTTTAAAATTTGGGGATGGCAATTTTGTAACGATGGGTGAAGATTCTTCCGACGATAGGCTTTACTTGAGGGCAAAGGATTATGTATTTGGAAAGAGTAGTAGTGGTTATACTGGTAATGTAGGCATTGGAGTTATTGGCTCACCTTCAGCTAAGCTACATGTAAATGGTACCGTAAGAATTACAGAAGGTAACCAAGCATTAGGCAAAGTACTTACAAGCGATGCAAATGGCAACGCCACTTGGCAAGAAGCTCCATGTATGCAGCGACGGGTGATTTTCAGCACTGCAATAAGTAGTGCAACATTTACCATTCCCGCTGGTGTAACCCGGTTATATATTGAATTGTGGAGCGGCGGTGGCAACGGTTCGGCCTACAGCGCAAGCCCGGTTTTCCAGGTAAACGGCGGTGGTGGCGGTAGCGGAGCTTATGCCAATTTTTTCGTGGATGTAACGCCCGCCACCACACTTACTTACAATGTTGGCAGTGTTGCATCGGGGATTAACACCGGTATAAGCTACGGAGGCAACCTGATTTCCATTAATAATGCCTCCAATGCCGATAACCTTACGGGTCCGGGATCTGGCGGATCACTATTAACCAATTCTTTTCCCAATGTTTTTTTTACCAAGGGTACTTTTGGCAATTTTAATGTAAACACCGTTTATTCTATTGGGGCTACTACTTACACAGAATACAGGGGTGGCAAAGGGGGCGATGCGCCAAATGGTGGCGCTGGTGGCTTGGGCGAAATTGCTAGATCAGGATATAATTCTTTTTCAGATACTGGGAGTTTTCCGGGTGGTGGAGGTGGTGCGGTTACCAGCAATGGTACTTCTATAAAATCGGGTGCTAATGGAGCGGTGATTATTAGGTATTAACGGCCGAGTATCAATTATCAATAATAGAATCAATTTCTTTCTGTTAACGCTATGTAAATCTATACAATACCCAATTCGAATTTTTACCCCTTTAAATAGGGGATTTCTGCAGAACTCGGCGAGGGGTATGGTACTTACAAATTTTTTAACTTAATTACATTGGTTAATAAATACTAATTTAATTATGAAACAATTCATTACGCTTTTGCTTGTAAGTTTTTCTGTAAATTCAATTGCCCAAAATGTAGGCATTGGTACCCCCACACCTACTGCCAGTGCTCAACTAGAAATCAATGCAACTAATAAAGGCTTACTCATACCAAGGGTAAATTTGTTATCGCCTACGGATGTAGTAACTGTACCCGCTCCTGTATCAGGTTTGCTTTTGATAAGTTTAAACAACAATGTATTGCAAATGCCCGACGGTGCAGGCTTTTATGTGTGGACTGGTAGTAGCTGGACAAAACTTTTATTAAAAGAAAATGGCAATGCAACAGCTGGTTGGACTACAAGAGGCAATACAGGTACAAATGCTACAGATAATTTTATTGGTACAACGGATAATATGCCGTTGGTTTTTAAAATAAACAATCGTTTCAATGGAAAAATTGACACAAGTGGTTCTATTGGATTGGGTAGGGGTGCTTTACAGAATAACCCTCCCGATAGATACAATACCGCTTTTGGCGATAGTGCCATGTTTAGCAACAATTCTATAGACCCAAATCCGATTTTTGGTTCCGAAAACACAGCTATGGGCAATAAAGCATTATTTGCAAATACCATTGGTTTTAGAAATGTAGCTATTGGGCATAATGCGCTTCGTAATAATATTGATGGACTTGCCAATATTGCTGTTGGTGTAAGAGCTATGCAATTAAATACTTCTGGGGAAGCCAATGCAGCGTTAGGTTTTGCTACGCTTTCTAATAACATAGACGGTTCTTATAATACTGCTGTAGGCAGTAATTCTATGACCTTTAATGTGTCTGGAGCGTTCAATTCTGCTTTGGGGCAGTTCTCTTTGGTCTCTAATAAAACAGGAACTGCCAATACTGCTATTGGCGCTAATGCTTTATCGGCTAATAAGTCTGGTAGCTATAATACAGTTGTTGGATTTGATGCATTATATGTGGATACTGCTGGCTTTTCCAATGTGGCAATTGGCGCAAGAGCTTTATATAGCGCTATTACAGGAAGTAATTTGCTGGCAATAGGTGACTCCGCTTTGTATAAGCAAAACAATGGCTCTACTCAAAATACAGCTGTGGGCAGTAAGGCTATGTATAATATTGTTACTGGTATCCAAAATACTTCATTAGGATTTCAAACTGCATATAGTAGCAACAGTAGTTTTGGCACATACCTTGGCTACCAAGCAGGTAGAAATACAAACGGAGTAAGCAATACTTATATAGGCTGGGGCGCTGGTACAGATGCTGCAGTAGCCGCTATTACAACAGGCGGCGATAATGTATGTATAGGTGTGCGTGCTGGGCAAGGGATAACAACGGGTTCACAAAATATAACCATTGGTAATTTATCCAATATTAGTACAGGTACTTTTGGTAATACTATTTCTATTGGACATAATGTAACCAATACACAAAGCAATAGTGTTGTACTTGGTAATGCTGCCATTACCAAATGGGGCTTTGGTACCAACACAACTGCTGCAAATATTGTAGAATTTAATAGTGCCGTTACCACTGCACGGCTTACCACCGGTGGTGTTTGGACAAATGCATCGGACAGAAATATTAAAACAAATTTTGTTGATTTAGATAGAAAAGATATTCTACATAGCCTTACTGCCCACAGCTGTATTTTGAGTAGAGCCATTGTTTTGCTTATACAAAGCGGAGTCACCTATTGC
>JANMGS010000877.1:0-9786 GCA_031374745.1 Ferruginibacter sp.
GATTTGATAAGATTGTTATTTTATATCTATCATATTTAACTGAAAAGTATTTACAAAAATTTAAAATAGATTACCGCAATCTAGCTGCGATGAGATGGTGGAGGTAATCATTGTTTAACAACAAAATGTTAAACAAACTTATTTTAAAAAAAGCTCGGAAATTTCCGAGCCTTTTTTTTGTTGCGAAGACCGGGATCGAACCAGTGACCTTCGGGTTATGAGCCCGACGAGCTACCGCTGCTCTACTTCGCCCCGCAAAAGTAAAGGTTTTATGTTTAGTGTCCTAATTAAATCTAAACTAATCAGAAATAAATACAGGCAAACACGAGCTTTTTGCACGACGAAAGCCTTTACCATATTGATTTTCATCAAAATTTATTTTTTTATATAAAAAGAAGTTAAAAGGCAAATCATGGTTAAATAAAGTCTACTAAAAATTGTTTTGGCTATAATTAAAAAGAAGGGCTACTTTTAGTATACCAAAATATTAAAGATGAAATTATACAGCTTCGTGTTTATCGCATTCATTGTTACAGCCTGTAAATCATCCATCAAACAACAGGAAGATAGCATATACAGTCGCCATTTGCAACGTAAGATGCAGCTAGCTATTATTTCCACCAAAATGCCCGATAAGAAACAGGATATGAATTTGTTGTTGTTTATAGGTCCCAATTTATTAGAAGAAGCTAGGGCAAAAAAAATAATAGATAGTCTGTTCAAAAAGAAACTGATACAGCCTATGGTGCTGGTTGCTTTTGAAGGAAAAGAAGGAGATTATGGAATGGAAGAAGCTGAAGTGGTAGAAGCAAAGCAGTATAAAAAATTCAACGAATTTGTTGTTGGTGAATTATATCCTTTTGTAAAGAAAAAGGCAGCGATAAGAAAATTCAATTCGGTTGCCATATGTGGGCTTTCGAATGCTTCTTTGGCTGCATTTGATATTGCATTTAATAATGACGAAAAAATTCAAATGGCGGGAATGTTTAGCCCACAGTTTCTGCTTGGAAAAACTGGAAACAGCGAAGAAACGCTGGAAACAATTGCCTCCTTAAGAAAAAGACCCGTTATAAAAATATGGATGGAAGATGGAGGATTAGATTCGAGTGCAATAAAATTTAAAAATGTTATACAAGGAAAATCAAGTATAGCTGAGTGCAATTTACAGGAGCAACTAATACCCTCTAACACGCTTAATAAAACCCCAACAATACGAAATTTTGCTGCTTTTTTGTTATGGGCATTTCCCAAATAAATTTATTCAATTTTAGCAATTGAACTAGCCCCATTGCTGTGTTTTTCTTTTATTTCTCCTAAACCCTTGTAGAATACATTACTTGCGCCGCTTGCATTTGCAGTAATTTCTTTGTTTACCGTAATGTTTACGTCGCTTGCACCAGAAGCTTTCACACTGCAGGTTTCCGCTACTAAATCATAACTTTTAAAATCACTTGCGCCACTACATTCTATGTTGATATTTTTAACAGTACCACTAAGCCTCATATCGCTGGCACCACTTATTTTTACATTTACTTCTCCAATATCCAATTGCCCTTTAAAATCGCTTGCTCCGCTTAGTTTTATATTTAATAAAGGCAATTCTATTACACCGGCAATGAGTACATTGGATGCTCCTGATGCCGTAATTTGCTCCATATTTTTACAAGCTACATATACATTCAATTTCTGACTACCTAGCCGCCATCTTTTTTCACCCAGATAATAAATATGTAGCTCCCCGTTTGTAATATCCGTTCTTATGCCTTGCTTGTATTTATCATCGCTGGCACTTATGGCTACCGCTTCTACATCTCCCATACTCAAATAAAGATGAATTCCATCAGACACTTTTATACTGGTAAAACTTCCACTAATCTCCCTCAATTCTGCATCTGCATCTAATACAAAATGTTTTTGCGCAACAGCAGAAAATGTTGATATTAATAAAATTATTTGAAGAAGGTATTTCATTGCTGGGTTTATAAATTCTTTCTTTAACTTATTCATTTATTGTTGAATTGTATATCGATATATTTTGCCCCTGCTCCCGCAGAATTGCGGGACAAACTGACCACCGACCACTGACCACTGTCCACTGTCCACTGCCCACTGTCCACTGCAAACTGCAAACTGACCACCGACCACCGACCACTGCCCACTGCTAATTCCCCATCGCCTTCACTTCTCCCCCACTACTCAAGTCTTTCTTAACTACTTCTGGGTTGCCTTTGTATTTTATGCTACCACCACTACTTGCACTAGCAGATAGTTTTTTGCTCACTGCTATTCTTATTTCTGCACCACTAGAAACAGACGCTGTGCATGTTTCTGTATTTAAATCGGCTCCTTTAATAGTACTTCCACTGCTGGCATCCATTTTTATTTTAGTAGCAATCCCCGACATTTTTGTTTGAGAACCACTGCTTGTTACTACTTCACAAACCGTAGTTTGAATAATTGCATCTACACTAGCGCCGCTGTTTACATCTATATTCAAAGCTTCTGCCTTTATGGTATTTTTTGCTTCCAAAATGGAGCCACTGCTTGCCATTAATTTGTTGATGCTTTTATAGGTCACATAAGCATATAATTTGACACGATATTTATTGTTCCATCCCATTCCTTTCTTATTCTCCATATAAATTCTAAGCACGCCGTTTTTATCCACTTCCGTTTTCATCTTTTCTAAAAACTCATCTTTAGAAGCCATAACAACTACTTTGTTTTCGGCACCCTGTGTAATTTCTACCTTAATGCCCGAAGCGCTGCTGATGCCGCTAAATTCCCCCACTATTCGAGTTTGGTTGGTTTGTGCAATGGCTCCACTAGAAAAAAGCAATAAGAAAGCTGTAAATAATTGTTTCATTTTTAAATAACATTTGAATTAAAGATGAGCGATTTTATACAAATACGAACAGGTGCTACATAATGTTACAAAAATTAAAAAGATTTTTACAAATTCTCTATTAACTTTGTAAAAGTTTATTTAATCATCGTCTGAATTTTCCGGGGTGCTTCATAATGGAGGCTGAGATAATACCCGTACAACCTGCTCAGGATAATACCTGCGAAGGGAGAAAGAATTTCTTATATTACCGACTGCACTGCTCGGAATATTCAGCACAAAGTTTTTTTATGAAATTATTATTAAGTGCTTGTATGCTTTGCCTTGTCGTACATTCTTTTGCCCAAAAACAATTTAACGACACCAGTTTTTTACAGCCAGTTGAAATTACTTCGATAAAAGCGACCGACAAAAACCCATTTGCCAAAACAAATTTAACCAAGGAAGAAATTAAGAAATTAAACATTGGGCAGGACTTACCTTTTATTTTAAACAACACCCCATCGGTAGTAGCAAACTCCGATGCTGGAAATGGAATTGGCTATACAGGCATACGTATAAGAGGTACAGACGCTACCCGTATAAACGTTACACTCAACGGCATTCCTTACAACGATGCAGAAAGCTTGGGCACATTTCTAGTAAATATTCCAGACATTGCCTCCTCTGCAGGGAGCATACAAATACAAAGAGGTGTAGGTACATCTGCCAATGGAGCAGGCTCTTTTGGTGGCAGCATAAATTTGAGTACGAATGAACTTAACAAAGAGCAAAAGCTGGCATTAAATAGCACCGTAGGGTCCTTTGGTTCTTTTAAAAATACATTGTCGTTCAACAGTGGTTTAATAGGGCAACATTTTTTAGTAGATGCACGCTTAAGCAATATCCGCTCCAATGGATATGTAGACAGAGCCGACAGCAGGCTTAAATCTTTTTATATAAGTACAGCCTTTGTAACGGATAAGAGCTCCCTACGTTTAAATATATTTACCGGAAAAGAAAAAACCTACCAAGCATATTATGGTGTAAGCGAAATAGGGCTTGATACCAATCGAACATTCAACAGTGCAGGTACCGAAAAGCCAGGAACGCCTTATGAAAACCAAACCGATAACTATACACAAACCCATTACCAACTTTTTTATAATCATAAAATAAATCCTTATTTGAAAACAAATATTGCCCTTTTTCTTACCAGAGGAAAAGGTTATTATGAGCAATATGAAGCAAACGAAGACCTTATAGATTATGGGTTGCCTGCAATTGGTACTACTACAAGAACAGATATTGTAAGGCAACTTTGGCTAGACAATTATTTTTATGGCACTGTTTTCTCCTTGCAATACGACAAAAACAAAACACAAGTTATTGTAGGTGGTGGATACAATAGGTATGAGGGAAATCACTTTGGAAAATTGGTATGGGCAAAAGAGCAAGCTGCGGTGCCTACAAATTTTAAATATTATGATAATGATGCCCAGAAGTACGACTTTTCTTTTTACACAAAATGGACACAGAACCTTCACAAAAATGTTCAGACATTTGTAGACCTACAAGTAAGAAATGTGCAATACAGCATCAACGGTTTTAGAGACAATCCAATCCTAGACGTTCAAAATAATTTTGTATTTTTTAATCCAAAAGCTGGAGTAACTTTTTCTAAAAATAATTTTAAGATGTATGCTTCTTACGGCCGTGCAGTAAAAGAACCAAACAGAGCTGATTTTGAGGCAACGATTATGCAGCAACCCAAGCCGGAAAAACTAAATGATATAGAAACTGGCATAGAGTTCAAGAAAAACAACATACAAGCAGGTGCCAATATCTATTATATGTTTTATAAAGACCAATTGGTACTAAATGGTAAAATAAATGACGTGGGCGCAGCTACCAGAATAAATGTAGCCAATAGTTATAGAGCTGGTGTAGAGGTTTTTGCCAGTGTGCAATTCAATAAAACATTTTCTGTAGTAGGTAACCTTACATTGAGTAAAAATAAAGTGAAGAATTATACAGATTATGTATATGATTATGATAATGATAAACAAATACCTACATTTTATAAAGAGGCAGATATTTCCTATTCACCTACTGTAATTAGTAGCATAGCATTAAACATTGTACCATTCGAAAATGCATTTTTGGGCTTTACAGGTAAATATGTAGGTAAACAATTTTTGGATAATACCTCAAATAAAAACAGGCAATTGAGGGATTTTTACACGCAAGATGTAAGGGCTTCATATAGCATACTAGGAAAACAATTTAAAGAAGTAAATTTCTTTGTGCAGGCAAACAATATCTTCTCTAAAAAATATGAGCCCAATGGTTATACATTTAGTTACATAAGTGGTGGGGAGCTAATGACAGAGAACTTTTATTTTCCGATGGCTCCAATAAACTTTGTTGTAGGAGTAAATCTAACACCCAATCTTAGCAGAAAGAAATAAGGTATCTAATTTTAGCAAATAAAAATTGCCACGAACGCACAACTTTTTTTACATTAAATCGTGCATTCGTGGCATTAATATTTTAGAAAGTAGCTTTATCCATTTTCCTGCCAAGCTATCATTCCTCCATCTAGATTTACAACATTTGTAAAACCAAATGTTTCTAGCATCATAGCGGCTTGTACGCTGCGCTTGCCACTTCTACAATAGCAAATAATCTCTTCATTTTTTAATTCATCCAGCTCATCTGTTTGCATGGCCATGATATTACCCAATGGAATAAATGTACCTCCAATATTAAATACAGCACGTTCATCTGGCTCTCTTACATCTAAAAGATTTACTTTATCTCCTTTGGCAATTCTTTGTTTTAAAGTAGCAACTGAAATATTTGTCATAATGTTTATTTTGGGTCTTTTTCGATTTTTTCGGGTTTTTCAGGTTTTTTACCTGGATCAAATGAAACAGTATCTACCGGTGTTTTCATTACTGCATTCACCCAAAGATCCATTACTTGTCCAGAGCGAATATAATTGGGTGTCTGGTCTTCATTAAAACTAGGTGGGTTTTGCTTGTACACAAAAGCGTTGGCAGTATCTGTTGTTCCTCTGTCTACAATAGATGATGCTAGCATAATTCCTTTTTCTTCTAATACTTGTTTTGCTTGGCTATACGTTAATCCAATAAGAGAAGGAACCATCATTTGTTCATTTGATAAACCAGAACCTAATTCCAAATCTATTTTACTACCCCAAGGAATTTTGGCTCCAATGGCTATTATTTCACCTTTAAAACGCTGCTCTAAAACAGCGCCTAACATATAACTAGGTTTAAAAGTAGTATCTCCTAACTCTAAGTGGGCTCTTTTTAATATTTCTAATGCATATTCTTTAGACTTACCAATAAGTGATGGCATGTCAACCATAGGAAGCGTAACTCTATTTACCGTAAGAATTACCACTCTATTTACTTTTACTGTACTGCTACCCTCTGGAAATTGTTTTAACACCGTACCTAACTTCGCAGTATCAGTATATACAGAATCCTGAACAACGACCTCAAAGCCTTTGTCTTCTAAATACTTTATAGCGTCTGTGGTTTTTTTGTTCAAAACACTGGGTACTGTTAAGTATTCGCCATGTTTGGTTATGATTCCCAGTGTTTTTAAAACCCCAAATATAAGCAAGGCAGTAATAGCTATTATGGCCAAAAGATTTACCCAGAAAGGTTTATTTGTCAAAAATGTAAACACAGAAAATTATTTATAGTGAATTATAAGATTGCAATATAAGCATCAAGACAAACATTCCTCCAATAAAGCTGTATAAAATTCTTTTAAAGTACTACCCATCGCTACTACTTGCTGTGGAACGATGCTGGCAGCACTTTGGCCCGGTACTGTGTTTATCTCTAACATATAAGGTGCTTCTTTCACATCGTCATATATAAAATCGATGCGTACGATTCCTTTACAATTAAAAACCTTGTATATTTTTTCCGCCGTAGTAGCTATTTGCAATCTGATTTTTTCCGAAGCTTCTGCTGGTGTAACTTCTACGCTTTCGCCTTCATATTTTGCTTGGTAATCAAAGAAATCATTCTTGGTAATAATTTCTGTCATGGGCAGGGTAATAATTTTCCCTTTAGATTTGAATACACCAATGGTGAACTCTCTTCCCTTTATAAATTCTTCTACCAACACTTGTTCATCTTCTTTAAAGGCTTTTTGCAATGCAGGCTCCAAATCTTCAGCACTGTTTACTTTACTCATGCCTATGCTACTGCCACCATTATTAGGCTTTACAAATACAGGTAAGGAAAGTTGTTGCAAAATAGCTTCGGCTGTAGTAGTATCGCTGTTAAACAAATGAACAGATTTTGCAACGTTTATACCTGCAAAAGCTGCAACCGCAACAGTGTAACGTTTGTTAAAAGTAAGTGCAGATGTGGCGGCATCACATGATGTGTACGGTATCTTTAAGCAATCAAAATAACCTTGTAGTTTTCCATCTTCGCCCGGTGTACCATGAAGCCCTACCAATATAGCATCAAAATTAATTTTATTTCCATTTTCTGTAATAGAAAAATCGTTTTTATCAACATTTATTTTTTCTCCACTAAGTGATACGTAAAACCAACCATCTGGATGAATATCTATGACATAACAATTCCATTTATCTGTATCGATATTATTTTTGATTGTTTCTGCACTTTTATAGGAAATAACTGATTCACCAGAATAACCACCTGTAACCAGCGCTATGTTTTTTGCCATACTTTTTGTAGTGTTTAGAGTAACTATTCTTCTTCTTTAGACAATCCTTCATTGCCGCTATCCAAAATAAATTTCCATTTACCGTCTACTTGCTTTTTCCAAATACTTACATAGGTTCCATATAGAACTGTATCTACGTTATTAGGGTGTAATTCGTAGGTACCATATGTATACCCCAACTCTCCAGAAAGCGCTACAGAGGCATCTTTTGGCTTCCATGTCATTACAAATCCGTCGTCTTTAAATGCTATAAGATAATCTACTGCATCTGCACCTACAACAGGAATAATGTTTGGCCTAAGCAACACGCCGTTGCTATCTATGTATTCGAGGAAAGCATTTTTCATTCCTTTGGCTGCACTCATAGCAGAAAAATCATTGTCCACTTTTAACAAAGCAGCCCTTTCCATTTCGTTGTTTGATACATCCTCCTTTTTGGGCAAGAAACATGCCGATAACGAAATAATAGAAAATAAATACAATGAAAAGGAAAATCGATTTGCCATGAATGATGAGTTAACAAAAAAATTAATGTAGGTACAAAAAAGCGAAAGCATGAACCATACTTTCGCCATTAATTTTTCTCTTATTAAATGTGTAGTCTATTTTTTTTGTCCATCAGCTGGTCTACTGTTTCTTTGTAATCTTCGTCTGGCACACAACAATCTACTGGACAAACTGCAGCACACTGCGGCTCTTCGTGAAAGCCTTGGCACTCTGTGCATTTGTTGGTAACAATATAATAAATGTCAGAAGATACAGGTGGATTGCGCTTATCGGCATCCATTTCTGTTCCATCCATTAATGTAAAGGAACCTTTTATAGATGTTCCATCAGAAATTGCCCATTCTACACCCGCCTCATAAATGGCGTTGTTAGGACATTCGGGTTCACATGCCCCGCAGTTAATACATTCTTCGGTTATTTTAATTGCCATGGTTGTAAATTTGTTGCAATTTAACAATAACCTTATGAACATACAAGAAAGAATTGAGATAATTATTAAAGCGGGGGAATATATAAAAAATAACGGGGAAGCATGGCAAGAAGCAAAAACCGAGGCTTCTTACAAAAATGGCTGGTTTACCACCGATTTTATACAGCATGCGGCCCTACAGATAGCCGATAATTTTCTTACCAGAGATGCACTTGAAAAATGGGTTGCGCATTACCATGTTGATGATAATATTAATCCAAAAAATATTGGGATAGTAATGGCGGGGAATATACCCATGGTGGGTTTTCATGATATGTTAGCCGTTTTTATAAGTGGACATTATCAAACCATAAAATTGTCCAGCAAGGATGATGTATTGCTAAAACACTTGGTAAAATATCTGTACAGCTTGGATAACGAAATACAAAACCATATTGCATTTGCAGAAATGCTAAAAGGATGCGATGCGTATATAGCTACTGGAGGAAACAGTGCAGCAAAAGCTTTTGAGGAATACTTTGGCAAATACCCCCATATCATTAGGAAAAACAAAACGTCTGTTGCTATATTAACAGGTGCCGAAACTACAGAAGAACTAGAAAAACTTGCAGATGATATTCATTTATATTTTGGATTAGGGTGCAGAAATGTCACAAAAATATATGTGCCCGAAGGCTATGATTTTGTACCGCTTTTACAATCTTTCGAAGCCTATAAATGGTTTGCAGAGCACCACAAATACAAGAACAATTATGATTATAACCTTTCTATTATTTTGCTAAACCATGTGTATTATATGACCAATGAAGCCACGATATTGGTACAAAACAAGGGGTTATTTTCGCCTATAAGCCAGTTGTTTTATGAATTTTATAATGATGTGAATCTTACAATAGAAAACTTAGGCCAAAACAATGATGTACAATGCATTGTTGGGAAAAATTTTACACCCTTTGGCGAAGCACAAAATCCAAATTTATTTGCATATGCCGATGGGGTGGATACGATGCAATTTTTGTTGGGTTTGTAATAAAAATATCTTCAAAAAATTTTCATTTAAATCACAATTGTTTAAAATTTCGTAGATTTATCGAACGAAAAATCAATGTACGAAAACCTTCCTAATTTATTGTTAAATAGGGCTTGTGGTAAATAACATTTTGTCAGTGTATCGTTACTTTGTTGGGCAAAGGCACACAATTTGAGATAGTAACATTATTAAACAAAAAAAACATAGAGAAATGAAATTTAAACAAATCGCATTTACGGTAGCCATTAG
>JANMGS010000878.1:0-4366 GCA_031374745.1 Ferruginibacter sp.
GTTGATAAATTTTTAATGCAGAATGGCTCCCTACAAAAATATCGGGACACGGTGCGGGATGGGAAGTACTACCCCGCAGTATATGCCGCTTTTGCGGCAGATACGAGGCGCCTGCCTGCCGGCAAAGGCAGGTACTACGGACAGCCCGAACAACCATTGATTATTGTACATTGTTGATAGCCCCAAAAAAAGAATTGAGCATTTAGACAATGCTCCTTAAACAAGTGCCATCTATATACTCAATACTATTTACTAATCTCTTTACTGCTTATCTATCTCCACTACACATGCTACAATACTTTTACTATCGCCTACACTTTTAAAATACATCATACCATTGCTCGTGTTACCAAACGATGCATTGGTTATGGCGTTTGCTGCTACAGCATCGCTTAATTTGCCAGCAAAATTTGCTTTTGAACTTGCATTTATTGCTACATTGAGTGCATTGTAATCCAACTGGGTTTTACTTACTACAATCCCCATTTCTTCTTTATTGCCCACTTCATCGGCCTGTATAGATTCTTTGCGTGGAAACAAACGATACCCTGTAATGCCGCAGTATGGTGAGTGTATGGGTTTGTATGGAAAAAGGACCGAACTTTTGCCAGCTAGATCTGGTGTAAAAATGTAGATATAACACTCTACCGCATTTTTTATTTCTATCTTAAACTTAGATCCTTTTTTGATAGGTGTAACGGTCTTAAACAAATTTCCTCCGGCGGATTTCAATGCAACATTGGTACGGGTTTCCGGATTGAATAAGCCGATGTTACATTCAAAAGCAACATTGAGCGCAGCTCCTCTTTTTGGCAAAGGATCTAACCCATAAGCCTCTCTTACAAATTCTTTAAAATCTCCATAGCGCACATAGCCGATGCCGTTTTGCCCCCACTCTGGGCCCCAACTATTCATTATCTGAAAAGCCCCACCTTCTACCCTATCGTCGTAGCCTATCACACACATAGCGTGTCCGCCAAAGCCTGTCATGTCTCTATCATTTGAAGTTGGGCGCCAAACTTTTTGCCCCATCATTTCTTGCATAAACGTACCACCTACCATCATGCCAATAACTACTGGGGCATCTTTGGCAAGGTGTTCTTTTACAGCACGAATGTTTATGCCGGTTACATCGTCGGTTTCGGTAAGGCGATGAAAACCGTGTATTTTATTTTGCTGCCCTTGCTGTATCAAAGAGCTATTTGCTTGGCGTTTACAATCGTTTTCATCGTACTTAAAATCTTGGTAACGCACTGCCCCATTTTGCTGCATAAACTCCATGGCTTTTTGTATGTAAGAACCTTGGCAATCTTCCAAAGCAATGTTATTGTACATAAATGCAGGGCTGTAAGCTATAGTATTGGGATCTTGCTTTGTACTAGCAGCTTCTAAAATTGTACGGGCTGCATAGGCGCTGCTCCATGCCACACAACTGCCTTGCTTGCCTTGGTTTAGGCGGTTTGGAGCGTATGCTGCAAGTGATACCATTTCGGGCAAAGGATTTTTATTATTGTCATCTTCCAAACCTTCATACACCTGTGCTTTTTTTGTTTCATTCGGATTAAAACTGTAACCACTTTCGGTAAATGTTTTATTGCCCCCGCCTGCTGTTTGTTGCAAGAGATTGCAACCTCCTCTAAAGAATATGAAGTAAGCTGCCGCACCTAAAATTAAAAGAAATATAAGGCTCTTGCCACTGCATCCACCGCTCCGCTTTGAACCATCAGGATTACTACCGCCGCCTCTGTTGCGAAACAAACCTATTACCAATGGTAAAAAACTGAGCAATCCACCGAGGTTCAATCCACCGCCACCGCCGCCTCTGTTTCCGCCACCGCCGCCACCGCTGTTATCATCTACGTAATCGTCTTGATTATCTGGGTCATCAACCATGTGTAAAGCCATAGGGTAAAATTTAGAACTTAAAATTATGGAGTTTTGGGGAAATGGAGCTTGTAAAGTTTTAGGAATAGTAAACTGTTTTATATTATTGCTTGTACCCCTCTAATTATTATTAATGAGATTGATAGAAATCTAATAAATCTATTGATTTAAAGGTTAGTATTCGGACTTATAGGTATTGCATTTTTTACTACTGTGTAACCGTTACCCCATTTACACTTGTTGCATTATTTATTTCTAAATTACAAAAGGTATTTTTTCCTTGCAATTGCTGTAAGCTTGTACCATTGAAAGCTACTTTACCACAAACATTAATATTATTTGTATTGTTGTTAGTCCAATTTCCAAGTACGCTGAGTGTATTCCCGTTTGTAACGTTAATGGTAGCGCCATCTTCTATGGTAATGTTGCGAATAGCAAAATTTGTATTTACTATTGGAAATGGGTTTGCATACGATGGTATCAGTACATCGGTTGTAGCAGTAGGTATTTTACCTTCTTCCCAATTGCCACAATCTGCCACATCGGTAGTATTTTTATTGCCAGTCCAAATAGAAAGTCTATTATTTGAACTATTGCTGGTGGCCAAAGTATTAACTGTCGTAGGTGCCTGGTATTCTACTTTTACAAAAACATTTTGCGAACCAGTGGTTGTATTGCTGTGTCTTATTTTCACAACCAACCATCCATCTGTAGTAGGGTTATAATTTAATGTAGAAGTGCCAATGCTTTCAGCTAACTTATTTCCATTTACATCCCAGAGGCTTAATAGTATGTTTGCGGGGGAGCTGGCTAGACTTATCTGCGCAGATACAAGATTGGAGGCAGCAACAAATATTTTTCCTACTATTCTTTGATTGCTGCTATTGCTAGGTAAAGCACCTCCATAACCTAAAGAACTGCAATGACTATCGCCAAGATCATCCGCCATTTCCCACTCTTGTATTGTTCGTTTATTTCGCATTGGCTCATACACAGTAGCATCAAAACCAACAGGTGCCCAAATGGAATAACCCCAAGTATTGTTTGCCGGATTTGCAGGTGGGGTATTTACATTTACCCTTTTATCAGCAGGTACAGTATAGGTAGTCGCTCCATTTGCTCCACTATAATCTTTTAAAACGGTACCAGGTGCAAAATCAGAATCCACAAAGGCAGATTGCCATCCGCCAACATCAGATCTATCATTTAATCCTATCAATGCCTTATTACTTCTTTCAATAATTAGTAAATCGTTGTTGGTACTACCTGCATTAAAAAAGACATTACCACCGGCTGCTGTTGATCTTATTTTATAGGCACCATTTTTAAATTGCAGTTTTTGGTGGCAAGCAATAATATTTGCAATGGCTGCTCTACTAGGCAAATCAACTTGATTATCTTGCAAATGGGAAAACCTTTTACCAGTATTTTGAATATTAAATAAATCTTCAAAAAATATTTGGGGATTACCATCAATTGCCATCATGGCTGCATAACCCAATGCTAATCGAATATTATTTGTAGGGTCAATATGTGGCGCAAGTTCACTTCCAGTATTCCAGCCGGTTATATTTCCAACGCCATCAACAATAGGACGATAAGTATCATGATTATTTACAAAAGGAATGGTACGGTTTACGAAACTATTAATACCTGCATAAAATTGCACTCTATTAGATTGCTGGAAACCGGGCAATGTAGACATATTAAAAAAGCCACCGGCATCTACCATACTTTTAATACCATTTCTAAAACTAAAATCGAACGTGCCAGCCCTATTTTGTACATTATTACACCATGTATCCATTTCGCTTGCACTGCCTACATATTCGCCCACCGCAATCATACTATCCGTACCATTGGCAAAAGAGGCTAACTGTTGCATGTTATACAACCAATCTTCCGAAGCTGCATTTTCATAATGTTTAGATGCATCCAATCGTATGCCATCAAATGCAGTTTGCTTTTTTAACCATATCAACCATTCCCTCATGCCTTTTCTCATATATCCATTATTGGCGGCACCTGTTTGTAGCGGATTAAATGAAGCGTTGCTGCTTTGCCCTATGGCGTTGTCGTAGTAACATATATCAGGACCAAACAACTCTTGGCACCAATTATCGCCACTGGTATTTTCGCAACCATTGTGTGCAGGATTGTTATGAAAATTTTGCCAATTTTTTGAGAATCTTCCATCTCTGGCCAAATATTCTAACGCAGAATCTGATGCGTTTGCTTGTTGTGTAGCTGGCTTGCGAAAACTAGTGTACCTAAAGTTCTTGAACTTATTTGTGGCCATAGCTGCAGGGTCTATTCCACCCGTAGATAAATCGCCGGCACCTCCCAGCTGATTTGGAACCACATCTTGCATTACTTCAATTCCATTGGCGTGCAACACTGCCAGCATTCTCAATAATTCATCTTTGGTACCAACCCTTGTTTTTACGTTTCCTTTTTGAAATTTATCGCCTAGGTCATAATT
>JANMGS010000892.1:0-16490 GCA_031374745.1 Ferruginibacter sp.
TTGTAATTTTTTATTATTTATATAACTCCCACTTCTAAAAATATAATCAGTAAAATGCCCTTTTTTCGAAAACTGCGTACCTTCAAATTCCAAACCAAAATAAGAGCGCCTCACTCCTTCTTTGTTAGTATAGCCGCCAATTACTGTAGCATTTAACCCTTGTGGCACGTCTTCATTTCTACCAAACCCATAAATAAAATTCGTTTTATAAAAGTTTTGTTTGTACAAACTGTAAGATACGAGTGCTCCATTCAAATCTGCGTAGCTTGGGTTATACACATTCTTGATATTGTTAGGCAAAGTGTAAAATTTATTATACAATGTACGCAATGCTACAAAATGACGAAGTCTTTTATCAGAATCTTCTTCTCGTCTATTTTTATGCCCAATATTTAAACCAGCCCACATATCTGCATTGAGTGAAGTGTATTTAAACTCATTTATATAAACCGAATCGGTCACATAATTATTTTTTGTGGTATTAAAAGAAAAAGAAGCAGACCCTGTCCAAGGGCTGTAACGACTCACTAGAGGCTTATCAAATGCAGTATAATAAACATTCTCATCTTGTCTACCAGTATTAAAAGCTGGATTAAATGTTTTAAAACCAGTAGTCCAATTTATAAAGGATCCGCCTACATTTCTTTTAGTAAAAGATGCACCATAACCATAGTAAGAGGTTCTATCATCGTCATATAAAAGTGAAAGCTCTAGCCGATCGCCCGTACCAAAAAGACTTTCATCTCTTAGATTGACTTCTGCCTTTTTAATATTACCAACATTAACTGGACCACCAATCGTAAAAACATCTCTTGTTAAAACAATCAAATCTGCATAAATAGAGCAAGAATCATTTATAGATAATATAACAGCATCCTGCATAAAAGATTGCTCTCTTAAAAAACGTTCGTTATCTGATAACAATCGAGGTAATATTTTATCGCCTTCTTTAAAAAAAAGGTTTTTTCTTATCACACTTGGCAAGGTATTTTTATGAAAATAATCTATGATATCCGTTCCAAAATTACTTTTTAGTCCATCCACCGTATCGTGTACTATTGTATAAAATCCTGTAGGCGCAATAGTAATGCTACGGATAATTTTACCTTTTGTTTCAAGAAAAGGGTCTGCTGCTTTTATTGGCTCAAAGTCTTCTGAAGACACATAAATACTTTTGCCAAGTTTCTTCAGTAATCCTTTTTTCTTTAGCAAAAAGAAAGTATCCTCGGGCTCTTTAATTTGAGCATGTGAATAGTTAGTTACTATGCTTGTAAAAAAAACAAAAAAAGTATAGCGTAACAATCTCTTCATTTTCTTTAGGGGTAAAAAAAATAATACAAAAAAGTATCTAGTTGTATTTCAAATATAACAATAATGCCGCTGGTACACGATAACAACCTTTTAACATTAATAAAGTTGCCCAGCAACCAATACCATCGTATATTTGCGCCGCAATTGAGAACTATAAAAATATAAAATTACAATTACTACTCCAAATTGCATTTTGTCCCAGCTCTACTACGTTTTACATGGTCAGACTTCGATAGAGAATTAGAAAGAGAAAAAAACACAGATATATGAAAAATGACACGAAGGGTATTGTTATACCCCTAAACAAAGAACAGATGAAAGAATTAACAAAAGAAACAAAAGAAACTTTGGCTACAAACTTGGTTGGAAAAGTAACAAATCAGCGCAGTTTTGGCTCGGTAGATTTATGGAACTCAAGAAAAAATCAACGTACCATGGTTTCTATGAGAAAATGGTTTAACTAAAAAATAATTTTACTTAAAATAGTTTATTCTTTCATTGTAGGCTGCCTATTAGAGGCAGCCTATTTTATTTTAAACAATATTGAATAATTATAAATCGTAAACAAATTTTAGCTTAAAATGCGTTTCTGCTTACATCACAATAAAATGTTTTATTATAATATACATTTAAAAACGACGAGTAAAACCAACGTTTAGTAAGTTTGAAATTTTTCTAAATCGATCATTATCCTCGGGCCTAGTTTGCACTTTTGTAGTTGTAGTATACTCCCAAAAGAGATGTTGAAAAGCTACTTTAACTCCATATTTCTTCTTGATATTATACTGTAAATAAAATTCAGAATTTAATGTACCACGATCATTGTTGCCAATCAATAAAGCATTGAATGATGTTGGTTTTGCGGATGTATTGTTTACTAATCCTTCAGAAATATACAATCCGTTATATCTTTTGCCTAAACTAAACCCGGCTAAATCTATATTTAATCCAATTCTAAATCTTGGGCTAATATGGTATCCCATGTTTAAAGCAATATTTAGTGAATAAGAATTGGGAGAAATTATTAAAAGGGAGTCTGTCTTTGTCTCATCTTTTGCTAATGACGGTTTTGCTGATTTAAAATAAATATTTGCATCTGTCATTGAATAGGAATCAGTGAACCTAGCCCCCAATCCAATGAAAAATTTATTACTTTTTCCAAAATTCCAGTTGTAATAATAAGCTCCCGAAATGCTACCTTGTTTATTTCCAAAACCAAAAGTTAAATCAGTTTGTTGGTCATTTTCGGGAATAGCAGTTTGTTGAGCTTCCACGCTTTGAATGGTAGATAATAAAAGAATAAAAAGAATTTTTTTCATGCTACAAATTTTATTGAATAGAAGCTATTTTAAACTTCAAACGTTTTTCGTCAATTGAAATTAATGAAAACGCTAATTTTTTGCAAATCCTAAACAAAAAAAA
Organism: Ferruginibacter sp.; assembly: GCA_031374745.1. Lineage (GTDB taxonomy): Bacteria > Bacteroidota > Bacteroidia > Chitinophagales > Chitinophagaceae > Ferruginibacter. Next base: position 2,734 of record JANMGS010000892.1, read on the forward strand.
TGATAAGTGGCATTATATAAGGATTAAATTTATTTCTAGCTTTTTATTTCCTTATCCTTTACAATTGTGAGATCCTCTAGCATCACTGTCATTGGCATTATGCCCACTTGCAAAATTGCTTTTTTTCCTTTTATTTCTTTTACAATGCCTACTTGTCTATTCTGTCTCATTTTCACTTTATCGCCCACTTTTACTTCTCCTGCTACTTCAATAAATTTCTCGTTTAGTTTTTTCTTATGGGTTTGGGCTTGCAGTTTTTCCTTTTGGTTAAAAAGTAAAGCCTGTATCATTTTCACCACCGCATCTTTATCCTCTGCCTTACGCCATTCAATTACCATTGCCTTTAGGCGCCGCTCCATGTCTTTGAGGTAATTTATTTTGTCGGCACTTATTTTATTTTGCTCCTGCATGCGTTCCATTTCTTGTTGGTGCATTTCCTTTTTTAATACACGCTGCATTTCTTTTTTTAGCTCTTCGTTTTCTTTCAATAAGTTTTCGAGTGTAATTTTTTCTGTATCTAGCTTTTGTAGATCTTGCTCTGTTTTATTCAGCAACTTGTCTAGCCTAAACTGGTCTTCATCTACTATTTTACGAGCACGGTTTATCAATTTTTTATCTAAGCCTATTCTTTCTGCAATAGAAAATGTATAAGAGCTACCGGGCTTACCTATTTGTAATTTATACAGTGGTAATAATTTCTCTTCGTCAAACTGCATGGCGCCATTTATAATACCACGCACTTTATTGGCCATTACTTTTAGGTTTAAGTAATGGGTTGTAACAATACCAAAAGCATGTTTAAAAGCCAGTTCTTCCATAATTACTTCTGCAAATGCACCGCCCAAATTGGGGTCACTTCCACTACCCAGCTCATCTATAAAAAACAACGTTTTTCCATTGGCATTTTCTATAAAATGCTTCATATTTTTTAGGTGTGATGAATATGTGCTTAGCTCAAATTCTATGCTTTGTGTATCGCCTATATGTATAAGTACTTGCTTGAATATGCCCATGGTACTATCTGCGCTTGCAGGCACAAGTAATCCACTCTGCAGCATTATTTGTAGCAAGCCCACGGTTTTCATGGTCACCGTTTTGCCGCCGGCATTGGGGCCGCTTATTACCAATATACTTGCTTCGTTGTTTAATAATATATCTGTAGGAAAAGTTGTTTTTCCATTTCGCTTGTTAAACAAATACAACAATGGATGGTATGCTTTTATTAAGTGTAAATGTGCTTTGTCTACCAACATCGGATAAGCAGCATTCATATCTTGTGCAAGTTTTCCTTTGGCTCTTATGAAATCATATTCGCCTACAATTTCATGGTAGCTTTGTAAAAGTGGGGCATACATACTTACTTGTTGTGTAAGCGCACGAAGTATTCTGTAAACTTCTTTTGTTTCTTCGTATTCCAAAGAAAAAATTTCGTTGTTCAGTTCTGTTGTTTCTTCGGGCTCTATAAAACTTGTTTTGCGACTTTCGCTTTCGCTGTGAAGCACCCCTTTTACCACACGTTTTTGCTCTGCTACTACAGCCAGCACTCGCCTACCGTTCATAAAACTTTCTTCTATGTCTGCTAAAAAACCTTGCTTGTTTAGCTTTGCTACAATCTTATCGAATAACCTACGAAGCTCGTTGCGCTTGCGATATAGTTTTAATCGAATATCTGCCAAGGCCTCACTGGCATTGTCTTTTACTACACCGGTTTCATCCAATACATCGTCTATTAAGACTTTTATGTTTTTTTCGTAATAGTTTTGGTCAATCACTTTTGTAAGCGCAGGAAAGCTGTCCCTTACTTCTACGGTAAACCACCTAAAAATACTTTCCATGCTCATTACAAGCCTACGTATGAGTATAAATTGTTCGCCAGACAGGGAAGCTCCTGGTATGCCTAGCAATTTTAAATCTCTGGAAATATTGGTTGTAAAATCATTTGGAAAATGGCCGCCACTATCCAATATCATTTTAAATTCGTTTGCTTGCTGCAATTCTAGCTCGATATATTCCTTGCGTGTGTGTATGCGCAGCTCCATTGCTTTAAGTTTGGCATATTCTGTACGGCAATGCAATGCCAAAAGTTCTTTTATTTTATCGAACTCTAGTTGTTGTAAGGCAGATGATGGGAAGAATTTCACAAGAAAAATTTGAAAATGTGCAAATGTGCAAATGTGCCAAAATGTTAATATGCTAAAATGCTAATAATGGTCTATAAAGTTTTAAACTTAGTTATAATCTCGATACTTAAATTTTTTATTAATAATTTTCTTCTACACAATCTATTGCATAATCTACGCTTCGATAAATGATGATAAAAGGTATGCCATTGAAGTGAGTGATCCCTACGCAAGCATAGGGACAAGCTACAACGATGCTGCCCATAGCTTCGAACTCTTGGGCAATAAAGCAAAGCTTTTTTGCCCAATAATAAAAACCTCACCCCCGCCTCTCTAAAGTTGAGGAGCCAGACTCCAATACTATATCGTTCGTTGAAGTATTGAAGTCTAAAGTCCCTCCCGTGGAGGGATTTAGGGAGGCTTTTAATCATCCAACTTCAACACCGCCAAAAACGCCTCTTGTGGCACTTCTACATTTCCTATTTGTCGCATACGCTTCTTACCTTCTTTTTGTTTTTCCAGTAGCTTACGCTTACGGCTAATATCACCACCATAACATTTTGCGGTTACGTCTTTACGCATCGCACTTATATTCTCACGGGCAATAACTTTGGCTCCAATAGCAGCTTGTATAGCCACCTGAAACTGCTGTTTGTCCAATAAGGTTTTCAATTTCTCACAAAGCTTGCGACCAAATTCCGCCGAGCGACTTCTATGTATCAATGCACTTAAGGCATCTACTTTTTCGCCATTCAATAATATATCCATGCGTACAATATCGGCATCTCTAAAACCTATTGGATGGTAATCGAACGAAGCATAGCCACGGGTTTGCGATTTTAATTTGTCGTAAAAATCAAAAACGATTTCCGTAAGTGGCATTTCAAAAGTAAGCTCCACACGGGTTGGGCTAAGGTAGCCTTGGTGTATAAGCATACCACGCTTGCTTATGCAGAGCGTCATAATATTACCAATGTAATCTGGCTTGGTTATTATTTGTGCTTTTATATAAGGCTCTTCAATTTTGGCTGTACGGGTAGGATCGGGCAAAGTAGCTGGGTTGTGTACATGAATTACTTCGCCTTTGTTGGTATGTGCAATAAAACTTACATTGGGTACGGTCGTTATCACTGTTTGGTTAAACTCCCGCTCCAAGCGCTCTTGTATAATTTCCATGTGCAACAATCCTAAAAATCCGCACCTAAAACCAAATCCCAAAGCCTGAGAGGTTTCTAGCTCAAATGTAAGCGAAGCATCATTAAGTTGCAATTTCTCCATACAATCACGCAGCTCTTCAAACTTATCGGTGTCTACTGGAAAAATACCCGCAAAAACCATCGATTTCACGTCTTCAAAACCGTCAATCCTATTTTGCGTAGGGTTAGCAACGCTGGTTAAGGTATCGCCCACTTTTACTTCCTTTGCATTTTTTATACCAGTAATGATGTAACCCACATCGCCACAAAAAACTTCGTCTTTTTTCTCCATACCCAGTTTAAGAATGCCTACTTCATCTGCATGATAAGTTTGGTCGGTACTAAAAAACTTCACCTTCTCTCCTTTCTTTATGCTACCAGCAAAAATTCTATAATAAACAATGATTCCTCTAAAACTATTAAAAACGCTATCAAAAATCAATGCTTGCAATGGAGCATTGGGGTCACCCTTTGGGGCTGGTATACGTTCTACAATGGCAGCAAAAACCTCGTCAATTCCTATGCCTGTTTTTCCACTAGCCAGTACAATATCTTCTGCCTTGCATCCTATCAATTCAATAATTTCATCGGTCACTTCGGGTATCATGGCGCCATCCATGTCTACCTTGTTTATAACGGGTATAATCTCTAGGTTATTTTCTATAGCCAAATACAAGTTGCTTATCGTTTGCGCCTGTATACCTTGCGTAGCATCTACGAGCAGGAGAACACCTTCACATGCTGCAAGTGCACGACTCACTTCATAGCTAAAATCCACATGGCCGGGCGTATCTATCAAATTGAGCACATAATCCTGGCCTTTGTATGGGTAGTTTATTTGTATGGCATGGCTTTTTATCGTAATACCTTTTTCACGCTCAAGGTCCATATCATCAAGCACTTGGGCTTGCATATCCCGCTCGCCAATGGTATTGGTGCTTTGTATAAGCCTATCGGCAAGGGTACTTTTTCCGTGGTCAATATGTGCAATGATGCAAAAATTTCTAATATTCTTCATGTGAATGCTTTCGGCGCCTGTTTTTAGGTTGCAAAATTAACGAAATAAAGTGTTTATTGGTTGGATAGTTTGGATTTGGATGATTTGGTTACGAGTTGCGGGTTATGGGGTTGCGGGTCACGAGTTTCGAGTTGATGGGTTACGAGTTTCGAGTTGATGGGTTACGGGCCTGCCGGCCGGCAAAGGCAGGTTGGGGAAGTTAGTGCTCTGTCGACTCTTATCCGTGGTCTTAGTCTTGTGTCTAATGTCTAATAATCTTGTGTCTTGCTTTTAGGACTTGTCCGCCGAAGGAGGAGCACGGGTAGAAGAACTATATTGAACTTCAGTCCCACGCTATTTGCTGCAAGTCCTCGCCCTCGTTCCTCGGGCTGTGGGCTTTCTGCTTCTATCGTGGCTTGGCTGAGCAGAGGAACTTTTTCAGCTTTTATCGAAGCGTAGATTGAAGCGGATGATTGAAGCACAGTTTTGAAGAGATTCAAAACTAAGCGGCAATATATTTCTATTTATCATTATTAAGTACTTCTTCTATTCTATTATAAATCTGCAATAGTTTTTCGCAATTCGGATTTTTCTTATGAAACATAAAAGCAGTATACAGTTTCTGTATTTCAGCACTATTATTTAAGATTTCTATCACTTTATCTATTTTAATGATATTCCCTTTAGCTTTAGATTTTTTGTACCATCTTTCAAACACATCTTGCCGAGCTTTGGCTTCTTTATCTACATCGTAGCAAATGTAAATGAGAGCGTTTTCGATTTTTTCAAAAAAACGTTCAATAATATCTTCTATCGTCTTCGAAACTTTTGTATCCAATGGTTCAATTTCCTCGTTAGCTTTTTCAATAACAATTTGAAAAACATTAGGAATTTCCTCTCCCGAAATGGTGGAAAATGTTTCGTCCACTACAAAAGCCACTCTGTAAAGGATATCATTTTTAGTTGTAAAATTGTAGGTATTTGTTATGTTGTCAAAAACATAATTATAATGGCTTTGCAAACTTAATTCCTTTTTTAGTTAATGCACTAAGTGTAGTTTTTCCTTTAATATATGAAAGCACAGATTCTTTATCAGCAATCATTTTAGCTACTGATTTCAAAACTATTTCTTTATTTATTTGTTTACTTTTCACAACTCAAAAATAAGCATAATTTTTAAAAAAGTGGTGAGCTATTAGAAATAACTCTGTAAAGGCAAAGAATGTATTATACAGTGTCTAACAATCTTTTGTCAAGTTTTCAGGACTTGTTTGCCGAAGGAGGAGCATGGGCGATATACCTTTTCCAAACTTCAGTTCCACGCTATTCGCTGCAAGTCCTCGCCCTCGTTCCTCGGGCTGTGGGCTTTCTGCTTCTATCGTGGCTTGGCTGAGCAGAGGAACTTTTTTGGGCTTTTTTTGTGGAGGAGATTGGAGCGAGTGACAAAAGCGATTTTTTATCCAATATTTTAAATTTCAAATGAAACAACAAATAAACTATGTTTGTGTATCAAATTTTTATTGAATGCAATAAATACCCAATTTAAAGACAAAAAAGATATCCGACCAATCCCCTCTAAAAGAATTGGCTGTAAAACCAAACACTACATTTAAAAAAGATTTTAAAAGGCACTTACCATAGAAGTAGCAAGAGCTTTGTCTTTAAAGCATGTGCATAGTTTATGGAAAAATTAAAAAATCCAAAAATTAGTTTGCATTATTTTAGCACTACCCCAATATTCTCACATTTTTTTCTGAAACAACTAAAATAGAATAGTTAAAAAAAATTGTTGACGAAAAGAAGGGGTGTATATTAGCGCAATAGCTACTGTTTGTGACAATAAACTCGCAGTACCTTAACATTATAAAATCTATATTTTAATGAAGTTTAAAGACATTTTACCATTCGAAGAATATGTTATAAAATCAAAACTTTCAGTTGAAGAAGTAAATTTAAAACTGAATGAAAATATAGAACCTAAAAGTAAATCATTATTTTCATCATTTATTAGGACTACCACGAAACCTTATGAAGGCGAAATTTATGGAAATAGATTTAAAATTTCTCGAATTATTTCCTACAAAAATTCATTCCTTCCGGTTATAAGCGGAGACATTTTTACTTTTAAAAACTTCACAAATATTAATGTAAAAATGGAAACAAATAGAACAATTTTAGTGATTTGGTATTTGATAGTCCTAATAGTTGGATTTGGGATAACAACTTTTAGCAACCTCTTTAATAGTTTATCCAATAAAAATATCTTTCCTTTTGGTGGAAACGAATTTTTAATTTTTATCCCGATTTTTTTAATAACTCCACTGCTCGCATTTAAAATTGAAAGCCGAAAAACAAAAAAGTTTATGTCTACTCTTTTAGAAGAAACAACGCAAGAAATAATTTAACTATGAAAATTATATTGGCTGGATTAGTACCAGAACTTCTTGACGCATAGAAAGAGTGCTTTAGCAATGAAGAAAACGTATCTCCGCCTCGGTTCGATTCTTCTCGAACCACTCGCTGAAATCACCTAGATAAAAAAACCTATTTTACTAAAAATTCTTAACAATACTTCCTTCGATACATCAATATTGCTCTTTTCTTTCATAACTAAAAATAGAAGAGTTGAAAAAATTGTTGAAAAAAATGAGTTGTATATTAGCTGAAAGATAGATTTTGGAGGAAATTCTAAAGACAGCCAATTCGTCCGCCTCGGTTCGAGTCTTCTCGAACCACTCGCTTCAATCAACTTAATAAAAAAATATATTGTGCTAAAAATTCTTTATAACACTTCCTTCGATACTTCTATATTACTCTTTTCTTTCTTAACTAAAACCAGGAGAGTTGAAAAAATTGTTGAAAAAAAATGAGTTGTATATTAGCGGAAAGATAGATTTTGGAGGAAATTTTAAAGACAGCCAATTCTCATAAACGTAAATAAAATAAGTTATGACTTTTGAAAAATTAGTTCCAAACGTTTTTTATGTTGACATTAATGATGGGTTAAAATTCTTTGTTGACTGTTTAAATTTTACCATTGGACACGACGAGATAAAATCTGCTAACCCATTTTGCGTATTAGAAAAAGACGGATTACGTATAAATCTTTTTGAAAATACTGAGCTTGCAAAAGAGCACTATCCTGAGTTTAGGTTAGTGACTAAAAATATTCAAGAAGTTTATGATAAGGTTTCTACATCTCATCCTGAATTTCTTCACCCTAACCTTAAAGAAATTACACTTAGGCCGTGGACTGCAAAAGAATTTGCATTAAAAGACAATCAAGTTGGAATTATAATTCAAGAATGGTAAAATCATCATAATGGTGGAGATTTAAAGCTCCCACTGTTTCCGCAAATTTGAAGCAAAACTAATGTAGGTTAGCAAACTGTGCGGTCAATTATAAAAGAGGTTTGTATCCATTAATCATCCGCTAAGCTTTCGACTGCAATTTTCACCGCTGATTAGTCTTTGATTTTTAGTGTACAAAAGAGAATGCACATATTATAACAAAATCTTTTTTACCATTGCACAATAAAAGAAATACATTTGGTTATGGGTAATATTGCGAAAAATACACTGTTGGTATTGTTGATGCTTCCTTTTAATTCGTTTGCTCAACAAAATGTTTCAGCAAAAAATAATACAAAAGCATACTCGTGTATCATAACTTCTGATAAAAAAAACTACCTGTATGGCGAAGTTCCCAAAATCATTGTTGCCATAAAAAACAATTCCAACAAACCAATTTGTTTAGTAAATGCTTTAGATGGTTCGGATGTCAAATGGAGATTCCCTCATGCTTATTTTGCAATCGCTAAAGTTAAAGACACTACTTATCAAACTAAAATTTATGCTAGATGTAGAAATACGAACGAAATTACTGCTAAAGATTTTGTTGAATTAAAACCTGACTCTACTTTCAATCCATATAAAATTCATTTTCCATATCGCCCAGATAATATCTATGCATTTGATTATAAAATTATGGATACGAGCAATTTTTCAGCACCAGGAAAATATTTAATTTCTTTCTATTATTCTACGAATGAAATAGATTTTTCAAAATGGACAGGAGGATTTTCAAGTAAATTTGGTGTGGGGGTTTATGAAAATATGCTAAAGCTTTTTGCAAATGTTCCAAAAATTGAAATTAGCAGTAATGTGCTCGAAATAGATGTGAACTAAAAATGCTTTTTGCCTCTTTTGTTCTTACCCGAATTTCCTTGCTTAAATCTTCGCTGGTGCTAGATATCTGAGACATGTAGTGTAACAAATCCTTTTGAGAAAGAAATAACATTGCAGTAATTTCAACCCCATCTTACATTCCCATTATGCTAAAAAATTACACTTATAATTTTGCTTTTTTGCTTTTGCTTTCCTGCAATAACCATTTCCATCAATCGCTTGTAAGTGTAAATAAACAAAAAACATCCATTCGAAACTATATAACAGCAGAAGATACTAGGGATACTATTCTGTTAAAAAAACTATTAGCCGATAACATTACAACCTATTGGAAAATGGAAAACCCAACAAAACAAAAAATAATTGGTTTTTATAAAGACTACTGGATAAAAAATAAATATTCGAAAAATACGATTCAATCTATAACTGTTGTTGCAAAAAATACATACAGCGTAAAAACATTTTTTGAAGTACAAAGAATACAAGCCGATACAGCACTCCATTTTGAAAGTACTATTCTATACAAATTGAATGAAGCTCATAAAATTGTGTATGTAGGAAAGGAATGAGTCCAGTGGTAGATTTAAGTCACACTTCGCCATTTTTTGTGCATCTACAATGCATTTCGTAGAATTTACAAAATATTATTTGCCAATGGTCGCCTGGTAATTCCTCCCTACAACTTAACCTCGTGTTGGATAAATCCCTAGTAAAATTATCCAATCAGAATCTGCTCAAGTAACTTTTTTTTACCATCAATCCAAATCAACTATTTCAAATTAAAATATATCAGTAAATTAGCATCACAAAAAAACTTTCTACCATGGGCGTTTCTATCCACTATAGCGGGCAGCTAAAAAACCCTAGCTTATTGCCTACACTGGTAGAGGAAGTAATTGATATTTGCAAAATATTTAATTGGCCTTATCACTGTTTTTACAACAAATATCCAAACGATAGATTTGAATCCGCCGATAATGGCAATGATTATGGTCTATTATTTACGCCGAAAAACTGTGAAATCGTATCTTTGGTATTTGATGCAGCAGGTTTTATTTATGCGCCATGGTTGAAACAATTTTTTACCGACAAGTCTTTTGCCTACCTAATACACACAAAAACACAATTTGCAGGTGCAGAAGTGCATACCCAAGTAATAGAATTGTTGGATTACCTAAACAAAAAATATTTTCAATGTTTTGAACTAATTGACGAAGGGGAATATTGGGAAAAAAGAGATAAGAATTTATTGAAAGGAAAAATAAATTTCTTAGGCGATAAGATAAATATGCTAGCCGATGGATTGGAAAATACTGAAAGAATGGATAATGAAAACTGGGAAGATTTTATAAAAAGAATTGCTGGCAAAATATGATCAGATTTGGATATGACACTTAGGCTCTTTGCAGTTTTATGGCGCAGTTACTTTACCTCCCCTAGTCATCCGCTAAGTTTTTCGCTACAATCTTTGCAGTAGCTTAGCCTGCTATTTGCAGCGAATAAAAGAGCATACATAAACAAACAATAACCTGTGGCAAATTTATTTGTTACGTACTAAAAAAGAAAATATTATATTTTCTAAAATCACCTAGTCTTTGCACACAAGAAAATTAGATACTTATGCAACTTGACTTTCAAAAATCTATTCATCATTTACCTCACGAATTAAACCACACAATGGTTTCCCTTGGTAACAATAAAACATTTTCCTAACTTTAGCATACAATAAAAGCCTATCAATTTATAGGAATATTGTGAACTTTTTCAATGCAAAAATATATACCAATGCTAAAGTACGTTGTTGTTTCCTTTTTACTTTTTTCTCTTGCCATTTCTTCTACAGCACAATCCAATTTACGCCAACCAAATGCTGGTGGGTCTTACAAATTATTGACAGAAATAAAAGACGAAATTACACCTGCACAAAGAGCTGAAATTATACATATGCTTCAAACAAATGAAGCAAGATTGAGAACCGAAGGGAAATTACTGGAGAATAGAAATCCGACCGTTACAGCATTTGCATGGCCCATTAAACAAGCTATAAACAGCAATGACAATGGGTATTATGGCATTTCTAATTATATTGACCAAAATGCAGCATTCCCCAATCAAATAACAGACTACAACTGCGGCACTCGCAGTTATGATGTAGCATCTGGATATAACCACGCTGGCACAGATATTTTTTCCTGGCCGTACAGTTGGCAAAAAATGAGTAGAAATGCGGTAGAAATTATTGCTGCAGCACCTGGCACAATTATAGCCAAATCTGATGGAAACTTCGACCAAAATTGTGCATTTTGTACAAGCGCTTGCAATTGGAATGCTGTATATGTAATGCATGCAGATGGTTCTGTAGCTTGGTACGGCCATATGAAATCTGGTTCGCTCACTACCAAATTAATTGGTGCCACTGTTGCACTAGGCGAATATTTAGGCGTTATGGGCAGTTCGGGAAACTCTACTGGTCCACATTTACATTTCGAAGTATATACTAATTCGGCATACACACAATTGGTTGACCCATGGGCGGGTCCATGCAACAGTTTAAATGGTTTAACAAGTTGGTGGGCCAATCAACAACCATACTATGTTTCTACTTTAAACAAAGTAATGACCAGTGGTGCTGCACCAGCTACTGGTAACTGCCCAAATGCCGAAAACACAAACGAAAAAATAAATTTTGCAAATGGTGAAACTGTATTTTTATCTAGCTACTACAGAGACCAGTTGGCAGGTCAACAATCATTCCATACCATTTATAGACCAGACAATTCTGTTTATACTTCTTGGACACAAAATTTCACTACCTATTACAGTGCATCGTGGTGGTACTATACAATCATTTTACCCAATCCTGCTCCTACAGGCATATGGCGCTACGAAATTGTTTACAATGGTACGCAAAGGCAGTCTGCAAATTTTGCGGTAAACAGTTCGGTTGTAGAGGTATGCCCAAATAGTTACAATATTTTAACATCAAACATTACAGGAGCCAGTTATCAATGGCAAGTAAATGATGGAAGCGGCTTTGTAAATATTGCCAACAATGCAAATTATGCAGGAACAACAACCGCAAAATTGCAATTGAATAATATACCTAGTTCATTTTATGGCAATCAATATCGTTGTTTCAATGGGTCAATTTATAGTAATATCCTAACTTTAAAATTTGTGAGCAATTGGGTGGGTTATGAAAATAAAGCTTGGGAAAACCCTCGCAATTGGAGTTGTGGTAATATACCAGATGCTAACACAGACGTGGTAGTGTCTAGCAATACCAATACACCGGAATTAAGCTCGAATGTTAGTTGTAGAAGTACCACTTTAAAATCTGGCGCTGTCATTACTGTTCAACCGGGTTACCAATTGACTATTACCAAATAATAATACTTGAAAATTTAAAGGGGTGAATACATTTACAACAAAAAGACTTGTAGTATTGTACTATCAAATTAATCATTGATATGAATTTGTACAGTAAAGGAAAAAGTGTTCCTAAAATACACGACTCATTTTTTAATTTAATACATTGTATAACCCAACAACAATGCCTATGAAAAAAGAAAATCGGTCAGTAGTACAATTTGCTTTTCTAGTTGATTTAAATATAAAGAATACATAAACCAACTATTGAAAAATTAATTTACTTTACATGCTAAAAGGCTTGTCGACTTTTTTAAGATACAATTTGTTTAGATATTATCAATAACGAATGGCAAACCTTGCGACAATTTTAAATGCATCCGATAAAAGTAGATATTATGAAAAAAAATAAAACCATAGTTATTTGTGTTTTGATACAATTAATGTTTGCGTCAACAGGATATAATCAAGTTGCGGTAAAAAAGCCGGTATTATTAAACAATATTTCTTTAACTGCCACGGGAGGTTTTGTGGTAGATTCTGCCTATTTATTGTACGAAGATTTTACTCCAATAGGTAAGGGAAATAGTACTTTACTCAATAAGAAAATCATACTATGGCTTATTATAGAAAAAGGCTGGAAAGTTAATGATGGCAATATTAGGGTTGGTGCCTCAGAAACTATTTTAAACGATAGAAACGAAGTCGTATTGAAACAAGACGAATTGTTCCCTGATGGAAACGACATCGCATCTTTGGAAGATGCAAGGTATATTTCCCTGAAAGCAGTGATTACAGAAATAACAAAAAAAATCCCTTATTTTAAAGTGAATTTTTCGGTATGGGATAAAAATGGTAAGGGAAAAATAACAGGTACATATAGGTTTGTTGTAAAAAATCAATAGACGTTATTTTATCTTTTCATTGACTGCAATATTAAAATTGCTTTTGTTTGTAGGCTGCAGTTTTATTGAGGATATATCTGCCTTCGAACAAAGGCAAGCATACAAAAATGTAAATCGGTACTGCATATTCTACCTAATATTAACAGCAGAAATATACCCAATAGTACGTAGCTAACTAATAGCATCGTTTACTAACTTTAACCTCTGAAAAAACTAATTCATCATTTTAAATTGTAAAAACAATGAACCCAACAAAAAAATTATTTGCCATACTTTCCTTATTTTTTTACATTCCTACTGCTGCACAAAATACAGATATAAAAGAACAAAGGGATAGTGTAAAAATTATAAACAGCGATGCAAGGGGTGTTGTGATGATAAGCGGATATTTTAATGAAGGCATTACCAAAGTATTATTGCAACAGCTAACCACAGAAAAAATAGCCCTAATAGAAAAAAATTACAATGAAGAAGATTACCCGGAATGTATAAAAAAATTGGTTTCGTACACTACGGGTGATGATGCGGCTAACAATAAAATTGAAGCCGTATTTGCAAGTTTAAAAACGTATCGCATTGCTACATTTGATAACATACGCAATGGCGAAAATTTTGGTGAAGAATCTATTTTGGTGGTACCAGCTAGCGAAAATAAAAATGTGGGTGGCAACTGTAACTACAGCAATGATTTTTACATTATCATTCCTACAAAAGCTATTAAAATTTTGTAGTGGCTAAAAACGGTTTAGGAGTTATTAATAGTTTGCAATTTAGTTGGCAAACTAAACTTCTAAACCCTCTAAACTACAAAGTTGTAGCCTAACACAACTGTACTATTAACAAAACGAAATAGCTATCCGCTATTAGGTGCATGGAATATAAAATTGTAGAAAATTAAATATAAACTGTATAAAAATTCATTCTTCATTTAAAAAATTTACCTTTTCAAATTTCCCCATATTATCTGTAAATTATTTGTGTA
>JANMGS010000008.1:0-12350 GCA_031374745.1 Ferruginibacter sp.
TATTATCTTTAAAACGATAAGGTGCAATTGGTGATCCATAACTTAAGCCAGTACTTTCGTCTGGAATAAAATTAAAATCTCTATCAAACGCTACAGTATTACTTCCATTATGGCTCCATTCAAAAAAACTTTTGTCTTCCTTTGTTTCAAATTTAATTGTAGCAGTTAATTGATTATCGTTAATAACTAATATTGGCTTTGATAAATCTCCTAACCGAAACATTCTTTCAGCTTTATCAACTCTAAATAAATCTTTAATGCTTGTTTCGTCAAATCCGGCTTTTTTATGTAATTCGTTTGAACCCATTAACCTTGATAAATAAGACAAATCCAACGCTTCTAAAATATTTGATTTCCCCGAATTTGGTTCTCCTATAAAAACATTTATCCTACTACAATCCAAATCAATTTTATTGATAGACTTGTAATTATTAATTTGAAGATGTTTAATCATTTCCATTTTACAATATTTTTTGTTTCTATACTTTAGCCACAAAATACAATTTACTATTTTTTATTCTCTTCCATCATTTTTATTACTGCACCTAATTGATACAATTTAGTCGCTATTGTTGCTTGCTCCTTCACCCATAAATCATACTCTGCAATCGTTTCAGAAATTTCTGCTAAATAGCGCACACGTTTTGGTGGTATAATAGAACCATCCATACCACCACTTTTTTCAAAGGCTGCATGTGTTCCAAAATCACTACCCGTTTTTGTGGCAATCACTTTTATTAATGTATCAAACAATGTATTTACGCCAGCATCATTAAACTGCGCAGCTATAGTGCCCACCACGGGCAAGTCTTCATCTTTAGCATCCCACAATTCGTAATTGCGTTTGTACTGCTTGCGCACATCATGCAATGCATCCAGCGCTCCCGCCTTATCAAATTTATTTAAGCAAATAACATCAGCATAATCCAGCATATTTATTTTTTCTAACTGCGATGGGGCGCCATACTCTGGTGTCATCACATACATACTCACATCGCAATGTTCCAAAATAGAAGCATCACTTTGTCCTACGCCTGCACTTTCCAAAATAATTAAATCGAACCCTGCGGCTTTGCATATTTCCAGCGCTTCGGTTACATATTGGCTTAGGGCTTTATCGCTCTCCCTAGTAGCAAGGCTGCGCATGTATGCACGAGGAGATGAGATGGAATTCATCCGTATTCTATCTCCCAACAATGCGCCACCTGTTTTTTTCTTACTTGGGTCAACAGAAATTACGGCAATGGTTTTGTCTGTATAATTATTTAAAAAGCGGCGGACAATTTCGTCGGTTACAGAAGATTTTCCAGCCCCACCTGTACCTGTAATACCGAGAACAGCGCCACCACCCCCCGAAGGCGGGATTTGGTCACTTATACTTTGAAATGACTTTATTTTTTCAGATGAAATTGCTTCTCCATTTTCTGCCGCTGTAATAGCTTTTGCAATTTTTATTATATCTTTCCACTCACCCAGTGCAAACTTTCCGCTTTTGAAAGAAGAAACGTCTTTAGTTCCCCCTTCGGGAGACAGGGGGCGGCTTTTATCTATCACATCCTGTATCATTCCCTCTAAACCCATTCTACGTCCATCATCTGGGCTATAAATTCTGGTAATACCGTAGTTGTGCAGTTCCTCAATTTCCGTAGGCAAAATAGTACCACCGCCGCCGCCAAATATTTTTATATGGCCACAACCATTCTCTACCAACAAATCTTTCATGTATTTAAAAAACTCTACATGCCCACCTTGGTAACTAGTAATGGCAATACCTTGTACATCTTCTTCAATGGCACACTCTACAATATCTGCTACACTTCTATTGTGCCCAAGGTGTATAATCTCTGCTCCCTTGCTTTGCAAGATTCTACGCATGATGTTGATTGCGGCATCGTGCCCGTCAAATAATGCTGCTGCGGTTACTAGTCTTACTTTTGTTTCTGTCATGTTATTTTTATTTTTTTGCTAAGCGGTTGGAAGAGAAAAAGAGCGTACCTGATATTTCAATTTTCCATACAACTTTATGCTATTTTATTTTTTTGCTATGAGGTCAAAAGTGAAAAAGTGCATACCTGATATTTCAATTTTTCCATACAACTTTACTCTATTTTATTTTTTTGCTAAGAGGTTGAAAGAGAAAAAAGCGTACCTGATATTTCAATTTTTCCATACAACTTTATGCTATTTCATTTTTTTGCTAAGAGGTTGAAAGAGTAAAAAGAGTAACTTCTGTTTTTATTTCTCAACACAACTTTAAAATATTTTTGTAGAGATTGAAATAGAAAAAGAAACTTTTAAAAATGCGACATCTCTTTTTCTCTTTTATGCTCTTAGCCTAACTCATCCTAAACGTCAACGCTGCAAAATCTTCAATGCTCAACACTTCTGCACGCTTATTAAACAATTCATCTTGCAATTCTTCCGGCGTAAACAAAGCTTTTACGGCATTTCGCAAGGTTTTTCTTCTTTGATTAAATGCTGTTTTTACCAATACTTTATATGCCCTTTCCGACTTTACAACCAATGGTTCTTCCTTTCTTGTTAGCCTTATCATACCACTCATTACTTTTGGTGGCGGCGTAAAACTGGTGGGCGGCACATCAAATAAATATTCAATATCGTAAAAAGGTTGTATCAATGCACTTAATACCCCATATATTTTTCCACCTGGCTTTGCTGCGGCTCGCTGCGCCACTTCTTTTTGAAACATTCCAATCACAACAGGCACATCATCTTTCCAGTCCAAAATTTTAAAAAGTATCTGGGTAGAAATATTATATGGGAAGTTTCCAATAATGGTAAATGTATCATCAAAAGGCTTTTCAATTACTAGAAAATCTTCGTGAATGATCTTATCCACCAAAACAGGATATTTTTGTTTGAGTAATGGAACTTTTTCATCGTCTAGCTCTACCGCTTTAAAATTGATATTCGGAATTTTAATCAATTCCTTCGTAAGTGCTCCTCCACCGGGACCAACTTCCAATAAATTTGTGAAGGGATTTTCATTGAGCGAAGCTATTATTTGCTTTATAATATTTTCATCTTTCAAAAAATGCTGCCCCAGCGATTTCTTCAGCTTAATCATGCAGCAAAAATACAATAAAAAAGCTCCTTCTTTTGCAAGTAGGGGCATTTACATTTATTCATTGCTTTTTTAAATATTATTGTCTAAAACATACGTTATTTTTGCATTTTGAGTGTATGCTTCTATTAGACAGAAATATTACCCTCATTAGCCTTCTAAATGCATTGAAAAAAGTAGTTAAATAAATATGAGCAACATAGATAAAAAACCAGTAATAGGAATTAGTTGTGGAGATATTAATGGCATAGGGCCAGAAATAATAGTAAAAACCTTGAGTGATGCACGTATGCTCGACATATGCACACCCGTTGTATTTGCAAACAACAAAGTGCTTAATTTTTACAGAAAGACTTTGCCAGACAATAACCTCACTTTTAATATTGCCAAAGATGCTACACAAATAAGTACAAAAAGGGTGAACGTATACAATTGTTGGGAAGAAGATGTAGCAGTTACGCCCGGCCAATTAAATGAAATTGGTGGAAAATATGCATTCTTAAGCCTTGATACTGCAGGCAAGGCATTAAAAGAAAAACAAATAGATGCGCTGGTAACTGCACCGCTTCATAAAAGTAATATACAAAGTGCTTCGTTTAAACACACAGGGCATACGCCATACTTAAAAGAATTGTTTGGCGCAAAAGATGTAGCCATGTTGTTGGTGGCATATAATATGCGGGTAGCGTTGCTTACCGAGCATGTAGCCATAAAAGATGTGGCACAGTTTATTACCAAAGATGCCATACTTAGTAAATTAAAAATTATAAACGATTCGCTCAAAAAAGATTTTGGCATTAATAAACCAAAGATTGCAGTACTTGGGTTAAACCCGCACGCAGGCGATGAAGGGCTTGTAGGAAAAGAAGAAAAGGAAATAATAAAACCTGCCATTGTAGATGCAAAACAAAAAGGAATATTTTGCTTTGGACCCTATAGTGCTGATGCTTTTTTTGCTAGAGGAAGCCATGAAAAATTTGACTGTGTACTTGCTTTATACCACGACCAAGGTTTGATACCTTTTAAATCGTTGGCATTTGGCGAAGGGGTAAATTACACTGCTGGTATAGATGGGGTGCGTACATCGCCAGATCATGGGACTGCATTTGATATAGCTGGTAAAGGAATAGCAGATGAAGCATCGTTTAGAGAAGCTATATATAAAGCAGTAGATATTGTAAATATGAGAAACGAAATAACATCTCAACATGCCAATCCACTCAAAAGAAGAAGTGCTTTTGTATTGAGAAATGCTAAAGATGAGGTTATACCTCTAGAGTAATTATTTGGATGTGAAAATTGCTTGGTTTACACCTTTATTTATTACATAAGATTTAAATACAATTTCTGCCCTTCCTTTTTTTCCTTTTAGAGGATCTTTGGGTGCTGGTGCTGGAGCGGCTCCATCGTCAAAATCAAAAGTTATTCCCTTAGGCAACTTGTAATCCTTTGCATTAAATGAAAAAACAATTTTATCTGGTAGGCCATACGCTTCATATTTTCCGTAAGTCATTTCTAGCTCGTAGGTACCGTTATCTCTTGTAGTCGTTTTTGCTTTTAATATCAAGTTTCTTGCTTCATCTATAAAAACAGTACTCAATACTACATCGCTGTTTTCATCTTGTGGCAATAATTTTGCCACCCTTACGATAGCTCCATTTATTTTATCTGTACCTGCATCTATTACAGTAAATTTATTACTCCCAGTAAGGTTATTCAAATTGATGCTTACGGCACCTTTTGGTATAAATGAAATTCCTTTTTCGCTTTTTACTTTTAACTTGTTTGGCTTTGCAAAATATATTTTTACTTTTGCTATTGGCACTTTTAAAAAAGCCACATTTGTTTTCATTACACCGGCGGCTTCGTAGTCATTTACTGATTCTATTTTGGCTTTGGCTTTGTTTAATAATGCATTTATTTCTGTTTGGGCATTTGCAGATATTGTACAGGTAATAAATAATACGGTAAGTAATTTTTTCATAATTCTGTTGGATTCTTCTTGTTTCATTATTTTTTTAAATTCCTTTTTAAGTCAATATATCCTTTCTTTTAAAAAACCAAACGGATGCACCAAACAAAACGCCTATATGTGCCAATAAAATAAATAAGCTATTTCTAATGGCCGGCCAGTTTTCCATGCTTCCTCTTATAGGCACATTGTCTTCATCTATTGCAATGTAAAAAAAGCCTTTCCATCCTACAAGATAGGAAGTAAACAACCAGGGTTTTATATTTCTATCGATAATGGGGATATTAAGATTAGAGATGATGGTACATACGATAACAATACAAACTGTAGCAACAATAGGGCCAATAGAATTTTCTGCAAATACAGATAAAAACAAAGCCAAGGCTGCAATTACTGTTAAAGCCACGGCAGCATAAGCAAATGCCGCAAGATATCTCCACATAATATCATCTTTGGTTATCTGTAATATTTGTGACTCATCTCCTTTCGCTCTAAAAACGAGTAAATCATCTACCCCAAATATGGCCATACTTAAAAACAAAGCTAGCAATGCCATAAAGACCAATAGACCTACCGTATAAATAATAGATGCCAGAAATTTTATACCTATTATTTTTGTTCTACTGATGGGCTTTGTTAAAAGCAACCTAAGCGTACCCATATTTGCCTCTCCACTTATGGCATCACCAGCCACCAATGCCACCAAAATTGGAACCTGTATTAATAAGGTATTCAAAATCATGTAACACATAAAATACCCATTTATCACTTTTGATTTATCTACTTCAAAAGTATCTCCTACATTTTGCATTAAAATATTGAGGTAACCAGGGTCGGCTTTAAAAGCGGCTTGTATAATGAGTACGATACCTGCAATGGCAATAAATGAAATGTACGTTCTCGGCCTTTTAGATATTTTGTATAGTTCAATTTGTAAAAGGCTCCACATGTGTATCGTTGTTGGTTAATGATAAAAAATAGTCTTCTAAAGAATGACGGGGCTGCACCGAAAGTATATTCACATTCATACTTGCTAAGTCTGATATCATTTCTGGTACATCCTTTCTGTTCATTCTTAATCTTATGTTCTTTTGGGCTGTTTCTTGCAAAGATGCCCATTTAGTTTCTTGAATTTTTCTAATTGTATCTTTATTATCTATCGTATTTATTTCTACCAACGTATTAGCTGGGTCCAATAATTCTGCCACATTTCCTTCTATTATTTTTTCGCCTTTGTTTATTATGATCATCCTGTTGGCTATGAGTTCTATTTCGTTCAATAAATGCGAGGATACAATAACTGTTTTACCCATTTCTCTGCTGAGGCGTAGTATAAGGTTTCTCATATCTGCAATACCCTGAGGATCCAATCCATTAGTAGGTTCATCTAAAATAATGAGTTTGGGGGAATGTACAAGTGCAATAGCAATACCAAGGCGTTGTTTCATTCCTTGGCTATACGTTTTTACATTGTCTTTACACCTATCGGCCAAGCCAACCATTTCTAGCTGATCCATTAAAAGAGAGCGGCTTACTTTAATTCCGCTCATTTTTGCAAAAATGTACAAGTTATCGTACGCAGATAAGTATTTATACATGTCTGGGCGCTCAATTATTGCCCCAGTTTGTTTTAAAATGGTATTATCACCTTCTTCAATTTTCTTACCAGAAAAATAAATTTCGCCCTTAGTTGGCTTTATTAGCTTTAAAAGCATACGCAAAGTAGTAGATTTGCCAGCACCATTTTGACCCAAAAACCCATACACATCTCCCTCATTTACTGTAAAATATAAGTTTTTAACCGCTTCAAAATCATTAAAATTCTTAGACAAATCCCTAACATCGAGCAATAAATTCATATCGTAAAATTACTTCTAAAAGCCATGGTATAAAAAAATAATTTAAAAAAAAACCGTAAAAATACTATCCAATTGAAATAGTTTATATATTTTTACTACACGAAGTAGAAGTGTTACTACAGATGATAAGTCTAAATAACCTTCCCACTTTAGAAACTCTTCTAAAAAAGAGACTTTAAAAAACCAAAAAATAACAAACGATGAAAACTGTACTTACGATTTTGCTTAGCGCATTTTTTTTAACTTCTGCTACCGCTAATAATTCTGGTGATATTAAGATTGGCCCTAATGGTAAAACTTCTTTCTTAGAATTAAGAATGCAATCTAAAAAAGCATCTGTTGCAACCATTACTATATTAAACGCAAATGGTGTAGTTGTAAGTACACAAACTGCCAATTTAGTTCGTGGTAAAAACAATTTAGCAATGGTAGACATCGCAAGTTTGGAAGAGGGGATGTATAAAGTAACATTGGTTTCCGATAAAAAGACACATACAGCCCAGTTTATGAACTGGAGATAAATTACCCCTATCATATCATTCATGTTGTAAGACTTGAATACATGAATCTACAAAAATGCCGCATCCCTAAAGAGCGGCATTATTGATTTTTATATCTAGCTGTTAGGTCATTCCATTACTGCTTTGTGTGCATATATGATTGCAATGCATTTACGTAAGACTCAAATGCAAGCACTCCTTTCTGGGTAATTTTACAAAGTGTTTGAGGATAGTTGTCTTTAAATTGTTTTGATATTTCTACATATCCGGCATCTTTCAATTTGGTTATTTGCACACTCAAATTACCTGCAGTAGCATTAGTTTTCTCTTTCAAAAAAATAAATTCTGCTTCCTTTACGCTTATTAGCAAGCTTATTACTGCTAAGCGTAGTTGTGAATGTAATATGGGGTCTAATTCCTTAAACATTTTCCCTCCGTGATTTTTGGTATTTTTTATACAAAATAATGCCCGGTATAAGCCACGCAAATAAACCAGAAGCAGCCATCAATAGAAAATCTACTTCAATGTTGGTGTACATACTTATAACACTTGCAAACCAGCAAAAAATACCACCAAATATCATGGGTTTAAATTTAGTAATGGAACCTGTGATAAAAGTAGGAATAGCATACAACATCATGAACAAGGATGAACTATCTCCCGATACTTTGTGTGTGCTAAAATAAAAGGAAGTAATAAAAACGGAAAAACTAAAAGCTATCCATACAGCTGTTAAAGTATTGCCTTCGTAAGCTGTAAAACCTCTTTTTCTATTTTCTTTAAAACCGAAATATACTTGAGGAATGATAGCTATTATGGTAAGAAGCCAAACATCCCCCATATTAATTTTAAAATGAATTTCTACCCAGGTGGCAAGACTGCAAAATAATATTATACTCCCCCACATGATAGGTGCTATCCCTTTCGTTACATAACTTTTCTTTGCCTTGCCTATCATTTCATTAATCAGTTTTAGGCTATCTTCTTCACTAAATTTCTCAGCTTCCATAATTTATTATTTTAATTGTATAGTAATCATTTGAATATTTTAACTATTTCAATTATTTATTTTCAGCACATTCTTTTACCATCATTTCTGTGTAAGATTTCCCCCAATTGGGAGCAATATCAGATGTAGGTTTAAAAACCGCAAACTTTTCTACAGCGATATTTAGTGCTTCTAAGGCAGTTTTACATCCTCCTCCAAATTGTGGGGGAGTAAATTTTAAATTTTGCCCTTTTAGCATATAGGGGCGTGGGTTTGTAGGATCTTGCTCCATTGATGCAGCCATTGCTTTTTGGCTTAATGCACCATACTGCATGAAACGTGCTTGCGGATTTACCATCATTTGCAAGCTAGCTATCATACTTTTTATACAACTAATTTCAGAGTTATTTGGCTCCAATGAATCTGCTTTGTTTATCAGATTGGTAGCATATTCAGCAATGGGATCATTGCCAGTGGCATCCTTTTGCATGAATCCATAATTAACCCTGCAGTAAGATGCATAATAATAAGGAAGCCATTGCGATTTTTCGGATGTACCAATTCTTTCGAATGTATTTGCTAAACTTAAAAATGCATCTGGATTGTTAAATGCAGCATCTACAAGTGCAATATTTTTTTTCATGGCTGCAATGTATTTTTCGCTTTGTGCAAATGAGGTGAGAGTTACGATGCTGATGACGGAAAGAATAAATAATTTTTTCATGTTTGTTTTTTTTAAGCCCCCTATCTCTCCGCCAAAAGACGGAGGAAGAAACAGCGGAGATTGTTTTGAAGATTAAGTAATATTTTTATTTTTTATTAAGTTGTTTTCTAAAAGTCTTAAATATACTGTCTAATGTCTAATGCCTAGCCTCTACAAATTATTATTGATGGCATCTTGTGTTCTGTCTATACCAAAGCTTAAGAAACAACCGATGTATAAAAACCTTTTTGATGGTGGAAGTATGGCTGTTTTATTGTCGTTTAGTTGAGAAAAATTGTATCCGAAAATTTGCTTTTGCCCAAGAACATTTGTGAGTGATAAAACCCATACAGAAAAAACTTTTGCGTTTGCTTTGCCAAGGTTAGGCAGATAATTCATGCTAAAACTTAAACTATTGTAGTTTATTGTTTTCCCTTCTTCTTTTACAATATATTTACTTTGTGCATTGTCGTATCTAAAGTTATAATATGGTCTACCAGTTGCAAAATTGTAACTCATGTTAAAACCAGTTTTCCATTTTGTAACAAACTTTTTTGACACAAATGAAGCAGTATGTGTGGCTGCAAACGAAGGTGTAATGCTACCAGGGAAATTTAAATAATTCCGTTTGGTATCTAGATAGGAATAAGATATCCAATAATCCAAATCCTTGATGGTTTTTTTATCTCTCCAAAAAATCTCAAACCCTTTTGCATAGCCATTTCCATTGTTGTTTGCTGCCACTTCTCTACCAGTTGTATTAGGCGCAGTTTTAAACAAATCATTGTACTTTTTGTAAAATAATTCTGTACGAAATAACCTGTCTTTTATTGAACGTTGGTATTGCCAAATATAATGTGAGGCTTGCGAATATTTTAAATCTGTACTTAAGGCAGGTAAATATTTTCTTTCAGGATTTTGATAAAAAATACCATAAGCAAGACTCATTTGGCTTTTATCTTTAAACTTGTATGCTATAGATGCACGTGGTGCAATATTCCATTTGTTCATTAAGGTAGAATGCTCTAGCCTACTACCTGCTTTTAATGCAATATCTTTTGTGATGTACAAATCTGTCTCTGCAAATATTGCATTCAAATTATCAGAAACTATATCATCAACTTTAAAACCATTAAATAAAGTGTAAGTCGTTTTTTCTTTGCTATAAAAATAATCAGACCCAAAGCGCACAACATTTATTCCTTTCAATCTTTTATCTAAAACAAACCTTGCTTGTGCATATTGTGCTTTGTTGATTAAAGAAAAGTTTTTTGTAACATAACCTGCCGGTGTAAAAAATTGTTGTTTGGTATTATTTGCATCTTGTAATTCATTTTCAATATCGTCTTTGTTTGTGCTATAACTAAGTGCTGTATTTATTTTCCACCCCCTGCCAATATTTTCTTTCCAACTTATGTTTTGAAATGTATTTACATTTTTAATAGTAAAAGCATTTTTTAAACTTAGAGAATCGATATCTGCATTTCGAATGCCAGTAATATTCCAACTGAGGTAGCCATAATATTTTATAATACCACCGTTCTTAGTTTTTATGCGAAAGTTTGCATCGCCTTGGTGATATACTGGGGTCTTAAAAAAATCTATATTTTGTTTTATAACAGCAAAAGCAGGAGCAAGGTTGGTGTAATTATAGGAAAAGCCCCAAGCCGCTTTTTTGTTTTTTGCTAGTTTTTGTATACCACCGCCAATTCCAATAGCAGAAATGCTAAGGTCTGCCTCGGTTCTATCGGGCAAGTCTGCACTTTCTAAAATAAGTGCTGCAGATAATGCCTGACCATACAAAGCTGAGTAACCACCAGTAGAAAAAACCGTACCCTTAAATAAAAACGGATTAAATCTACCCCGTGTAGAAACCCCTGGTAAACTGCTATAAAAGAAGTTGTTTACCAGGCTACCATCTATAAAAATCTTGCTTTCTGTAGCCGAGCCACCTCTTACAAAAAGTCCTTCGCTTTCTCCCACTTGCTGTGTGCCTGGCAGGGTTTTTAAAGCTCCAGTAATATCTCCTTGGCTACCTGCGGTTGTAACTACGTCCAATGAACTCAACACGGTACCCTTTTTCTTGTCGCTTGCCTCAAAAGAACCAGCTGTTATAGTTACAGCATTAAGTTCCGTTATGAGTTCTTTTATTGATATGTTCTGAATAATGGCCTCTTTTCCAATGGTGATTTTATTCTTATAAGAAGAATAACCTGACATTGTGGCTTCTAAATAGTGCTCTCCTGTTTCGGTGGTTGAAAAGGAAAATACTCCCAAAGAGTCTGTAGTAGTACCGTCATATGAGTCTGTAATAGAAATACTCGCCCCACGAAGCGGTTTGTTCTTGTTATCTGTTAATTTACCAGAGATAGTTACTTGCGCACTAACTGCTAAAGTGGCAATAAAAACCAGCATTGTAAATAAAATTTTCATTATCGTGATATTTAGCACAAACGTAAAGTAGTTTATATTATAAACCAAATATTTAAGAAATATTTTTTGTGAATAAAAATAATATTATAGTAATCTAGGCAGAAAAAATCCATTTAATATGATGTTATACAGTATATTAAACACAAATAAATGTGTATATATTTTCACTTGCCAGGTAATTTTAAAAAAAAATAAATTTTTTCTTTTGAGTGCATTTTGTACTTTAGTGGTAGAATTTAATGGGTTAGTAAGTATAAAGGGCTGTCAGAAATGATGGCCCTTTTGCTTTTCCATCAATTTATCTGTGCTTTTTTATTGGTACTATTTTATGTATTTATTTCAAATATTTTTTAAACAAACAACCATTTCTTTTTTTTAATTTTTTCATTTTTATCGAAAATATTATTCCCGATTTTTTTCTTTAAATATCTTAATTACACAAAGCATTTTTATTGCTGTAATATTTCTATTCCCATATTTGTAAATAATTTTTAGAACAAAATGACAGTTGTTTTTTTATTTTACTCAACAACAAAATAAACGAAGGATGATAGAACAAATAGTAACCAGCTATCGAAAAATATTTATTGATGCGATTACTTTTCATAGGATACATTTTGTCGGTATCATTTATTAATGTCACATGATTGAATTAAAAAGAAGAAACCAACAAAAAAATATTCACTTAGCTAACTCTTTTATTCACCCAAAAAATTAGGCAGAAACAAAAATCAATTTCTACAACAGTTCTACGTAATTTTATTTTATGAGTAAAACAAAGTCAACATTTTTTTGTCAGAACTGTGGGC
>JANMGS010000032.1:0-13353 GCA_031374745.1 Ferruginibacter sp.
TAAAAGACATTTCCAACTTTTACGGTAATTAAAAAAGTGAGTAGAAGGTATATGATATAAGCGGCTATGTTCATGTTATTGATTATTATCTGCTGCTTTGACTGCACAAAAATAACAAACATTTCTGTATTTTCAATAAATATTGAAAGTTTATTTTTTCTCCCCGTCTATAAAGCTGATTAAAAAAAGATTGCTGACGAGCGGCGGCGGACGAAGCGGTGTATTTGTATGTATGCGTGCCAGCACTACATGCGCACTGGCACAGCGCTACTGGCATACGCATATATACAAATACGGAACAGCGAAGAAGGCCGAACTTATGCTGATTATAGCTATTCGCCTGAACGCACAAAGAGTATATTTAAAAACCTGGGAAAGGTTGCCAATCTTAATGAGCAATTTCAAAATAAAGGTACTGTATAAAGACGGCGACCCTGTTTGCAAAAGCAATAAGCCCAATGCGCCTATCTTTTTGTATTTTTGTCGCTTAACTATAATAAAATTGGAACGTTCAAACTTTGTAGATCAGATAAATATTTTTTGCCGCAGTGGCCATGGTGGTGCTGGTAGTAGGCATTTTTTGCGCAATAAACTTACGGCAGAGGGTGGGCCCGATGGTGGTGATGGTGGCCGTGGGGCACATATTATTTTGAAAGGCAATGCACAATTGTGGACCCTCCTTCATTTGCGTTACTACAAAAATGTATTGGCAGACGATGGTGGAAATGGAGAAGGTGGCCAAAGAAGTGGACGTACCGGCAAAGATATTATCATAGAAGTACCGCTTGGCACCATTGCCAAAGACCCAGAAACGGGCGAAAAATGTGCTGAGATTTTGCATGATGGAGAAGAAGTGATTTTAATGAAGGGTGGCCGTGGTGGTTTGGGAAATAGCAATTTTAAATCATCAACCAACCAAGCGCCAGAATATGCACAACCTGGTGAGGCTGGTGTAGAAGGTATAAGAACGCTTGAGCTAAAAGTATTGGCAGATGTAGGTTTGGTTGGTTTTCCCAATGCAGGTAAATCCACCTTGCTATCTGTACTTACTGCCGCAAAACCAAAAATAGCCAACTATGCATTTACTACGCTTGTACCCCAACTTGGCATGGTAGAATATAGAGATGGGAAAAGTTTTTGTATTGCCGATCTGCCCGGTATTATTGAAGGCGCTTCGGAAGGCAAAGGTCTTGGACATCGTTTTTTGCGCCATATAGAAAGAAACTCTATCTTACTTTTTCTGATACCGGCTGATAGTTCGGACCATCGCAAAGAATTTGAAATACTAAGAAACGAATTGCAAGAGTATAATCCAGAAATGCTGCAAAAAGAATTTGTAATTGCTATCAGTAAATCGGATATGTTAGATGATGAATTGAAAGAAGCCATTAAGAAAGAATTGCCACAAAATATAACTTCTATATTTATTTCTTCTTTGACCAATGTAAATTTGGTAGAATTAAAGGACCTGCTTTGGAAATCATTGAATACGCCGCATAAGGATACAATAAATTAATTTCTATTATTAAGAAAAAGGGCATCAAATATTTGATGCCCTTTTTCTTAAATTCTATACCATTTTTAGCTTAAATGTGCAGAAAGAAATTTCGCTATTTCAAACATAGATACTTGTGCTTTGCCGCCAAACAATGGCTTTAATTTTGCATCTGCATTTATCATACGCCCGTTTTTGCTATCCTGCAATTTATTGGCTTTAATATAAACCCATATCTTTTTTACAGCTTCTGTACGGGGTAGGCCTTTTGTACCTATTACTGCGCCAAGTATTGCGCTAGGCGTAAGTGCTTTCATAAACGCCGCATTTGGTTTGCGCTTTACTGCTGCTTTTTTAGGGGCTGCCTTTTTTGCTACTGCTTTTTTTGGAGCCGCTTTTTTAGGGGCTGCTTTTGCAGGTGCCGCTTTTTTTGCTGGTGCTGCTTTTTTTGCTGCTGCTTTTGCAGGTGCCGCTTTTTTAGGAGCTACTTTTTTTGGGGCTGCTTTCTTAGCTGCCGCTTTTTTTGGTGCTGCTTTTTTTGTTGCCATTACTTTTTTTTTAGGTTAATAAGCTTTGTAATTGCCTTACCAAATATAAATTATTTATTTTCTAAAAAACCTAAAATATTAAACTCATTTTTTCTGTTTATGCCAGGCTGGCAAAATGGGGGTGCATTTATGATTATTACAAGGGAATTCTACCCGTAAAAGAAGCGTAATTATTGGATAAAATAATTGCTATGGTTGGGTATAAACTTATAAGCAAGCTAGGATTAGAAATGCCCCGCCAGAAGCAGCTATGCAAACTGCCTATTATTTAAAGACTAACAAGTTATACCGTCAAATTAAAAAACTATCATTGGCCTACATTGGCTGGTTTACCAAGCCTAAGTGAATGCTCAAATAGGTAACAACTCTGCTATGCTAATGACCAGCGCTAGCGAAGGGGAAAAATAAATTCTAACAAGCTTGTCTAATAATAGGTTTGTATTATAGACTCATTTTGGTTTGATCTAATATCCTTCTTAACCTGGGCTAGATGTGAATCACTTCAATAATTTTATCTAATCCATCAAAATAAATTACAAGTATTCTAGCTCCATTCTCAATAAAATACATTTCATAACCCCATTTCATTCTAGTATCGGACATGCAATTTTGTTTTGATTTTAGTACAATGACCCTACGTTGCTTATCAAAATATTTTATTGTTTGTGAGCAACCGCTTTGAGATAATAAAGTATCACTACCTAAAATAAGTTTAAAAGCGTTATTAATAATGTTGGAATCCTTTTTCGCCAATACTTTAATGGTATCTAACTCATTTACCATATTATTTTTTCTTCTATTTTTAGTTGGTGAATTACAAAAATTAAATAGAAATAAAAAAATAATAGCGCAAATCAAATATGACATCTTGTTATTTGTAAACATGAAACTTTATTGGTTTAATATAATATGCTTGAATAGGAATCGTCGCAGAATTAGTTGAAGTTAAACCAATTTCCTATAGCTCAATTCTTATCCTCTTCACCTTGGCTCGAGTCTTCTCGAACCATTCGCTTCAATAACCACCAAACATCAAGAGTCGAATCGTAGCGAAGGCTTTATTCATAATGTTTAAATCCTATTGGATTTCTTGGTTTTGTTGGTTTGATTTCTTTTTCTAAAAGTTCTTTTAACACCATAAAAATATTTTCAATGTCTTTACTATTGCCTTTTACTTCCTTTTCTAATTTAGCAAGTTGCAATAAAATTTCTTTGTGTGTAAGTGCAAATTCTCTCATTCTTGTAAATACCCTTATAATTCTAATATTTACTTCTATTGCCGTTTTACTATTTAAAACACTGGATAACATTGCTACGCCTTGCTCTGTAAAAGCCATTGGCATATACCTTGTGCCGCCCCAACTTGAGGTGCCAATTTGGCTCCTCAAATTTTCAAATTCCTTCGCTGTAAGTTCAAACATAAAATCTTTGGGAAACCTATCTATATTACGCTTTACTTGCCTTTTTAATTGTTTTGTTTCTACACTGTACATTTCAGCAAGGTCTTGGTCTAACATAACTTTTTCGCCTCTTATTGCATAAATTTTATTCAAAATTTTTTGCTCCGCTACTAATGCTTGTAACTCTTTCTTTGCGATTAATTTTTATTTTGTTGTAAATGTAAAACTATAAAGCCTGATGCTTTTCTATTTGGTCGGTTAAAATTTCTAACGATTGTGCTTCGTAGGCTTCCGTAATATGTGTATTTATCTACCTGAAACGGTTTTATAAGTTCACTATTATTTTAAGACTAAAAAGTTATACCATCAAATTAAAAAAACTATCTATTGCCTCCGAAGTGACTAACACAGGATAACCTAATATCCAAAAAATGAAGCAAAAAAAGACATCTTTGCTTCATCTATATTTTCATATAATGTTTCTGTATAATTAGGCTTGGTGGCATCAATTATTAACTTTTTATCAAAATAGGCTTTAATTGATATGTTATTTAATGTTTCTTTCTGCTCATCAAATCTCTGAAACCTTTCGCTAAAACCAATTAGATTGTCTTTTGCAAATTCAAAACACTTAATCTCAATCATAAATGGCATTGTAGAACTTACTTTAAATCCTTCGATTGAATAATAAGTTTGCTTTTGCAAACATTTATTTTCTGTAAACATTAGTGTGTCTTCGATATGATATCTCCCATAAAAATCATAAGAAAGAATAGTTAAAGAATCAGAGATAAAATAAATCTTATACAGTCTATTTTTATTAATCTTTTTACTTGAACCAACAGAAATAAATTTCAGATTTTCATTTTCATATAAAAGTTTAAAATTCTTTTTTTTATTTGTGACACTGTATTTAAATACACCGAAAAAAGAAATTTCGTTGGCCTTTATTATTTTATTATATCTGGCTTTTCCCTGAGCCATATTATCTTGAGATAAACAAAAAGATAATCCAATTAAAAGAAATGATATGATATTAGTTTTCATAATTAAATTCCTTTGCCTTGGTTCGAGCCTTCTCTTTGCTTTCATTGGTAACCTCGATACCCAGTGAGCGCCAATCCTAGCCGCCCGTGCAAGCCTAAGCTTAATCTTTGTCAAGCACCAAAAAAGGTACAACGATTAAATTAATCTTTAAATTTATTGATCCATGCTTTTTTAGAATCAACATTTGATGACACATTTATACTCCCTAAATTTACAGGATTTTTTAGCCTTTCAAAATAGTCATTATTTGAAATATATTTTCCGTCTACTTCTGGAAATGGATTTACAAGTTGCCAATTTATAATTTTATTTTTTGAAATTACACCTTTAAAGTGACTTTCGCTTAAACGAGTTTTTCCTAACGATTCATGCTTCTCATAATAGCCAATGTAAATAATAGCTCGAATTGTATCATTGGTAATTATATAAGTACCCCATCTATTATCACTATACTTTGTATATGCATATTTGCCTACCCAATTGTGTAATGAAGTGAGGTTTTCAAAATTCATTTCTGAAAAAAGCATCAGTCCATTTTCAAAAAAGAAAATAGGATTTGTAATTGAGGAGTCTGGTAATTTACTTTCTTGATTTTGGTTTTTATTATTATCGGCTATATAGGCTCTGTCAAAAAGCAAATTGCTGTTTTTTTGTTTCCCCTTGTTGTTTAATGTTGTAATAAATTGACTTGATACATTTTCTGTAGAAGCACAAGATGTGAATAGAAAAGTAGTCACAAAAAATAAATATATAGTCATTATCAATAAATAAAATTGTTTATACTTTCTTTCGTTGGTAATCTCACCACCTAGGGAGCGCTTATCCTCGCCTCTTGTATAGGCCGAGGCTTTGTCTTTGACCAGCCGACCAAGTAGCTTTAAAAAATGGTGGCCATTCTCTGTGTATCGTTGTTTCATTTGTTGAAAATAGAACATTTATTTGTTATTACTTTCTCATGCCATGATTGGCTGTACCAAGCCTCGGCAATGCACGATAGGAATGGACTTAATAAAGCTGGCGACTAGTACCAAAGAAGTCAAAAGCTGTATTTGATTTTTATTGATTTATTTCCATCATAGAATTACATATTTTGGTAAATATATTAATAGGATACGATTACCAGCTTTGGGTTCGTGAATCAACACGAATGTTTGGAAGATTAGAAAGTAGGATAATCAAATAATAAGTTAAGCCTAAATGGCTGGTATTATTATAAAATTAAATCAATGTAAAAATGCCGAAATCAAGAAGGGATGACATTATTACTATTATCACCCCTTCGGGCTTTATTAAAAACGTTTTACGTTTACTATATTTGTTACAACCCTTGGGGATTATAAGTAGCATAATAAAACTTCCGAGCAGCTATGCTGTATCACGTACACAGGCAAAGGAGGTATAATTTGCTTTTTATATTGCAAACTATTAACAATGCTTATCGCATAAGATAATCTGTTATTTTTTTAGTTGCAATTGAAATAGTATCAATTCCGCTGCTTTTTATTAAATTGCTTTCCTAAAACGATTACATGCTACAAACAAAAATAGCCGGTATAGGTATGTATGTACCTAATAACATTGTTACCAACAACGACCTAGCCGCTTTTATGGAAACCAGCGACGAGTGGATACAAGAGCGTACCGGCATTAAAGAACGCAGGTATGCACACCGTACAGAGGAAACTACTACCACCATGGGTATAATGGCTGCAGAGATTGCATTACAGCGAGCCGGTATAACCGCCCAAGATGTAGATTTTATAATTTTTGCTACCATTTGCCCAGACTATTATTTTCCTGGCTGCGGGGTGCTTTTGCAGCGTGCAATGAAAATGAAAGAAATAGGCGCACTCGATATTCGCAACCAATGCAGTGGCTTTATATACGCCCTTTCTATTGCAGATCAATTTATAAAAACCGGCATGTATAAAAATATACTATTGGTAGCAAGCGAAAAACACTCTTTTGGGTTAGATTTTAGCACTAGGGGAAGAAACATTTCTGTAATATTTGGCGATGGAGCAGGAGCGGTGGTATTGCAACCCACAGAAGGCCAAGGAATACTGAGCACACATTTGCACAGCGATGGGGAAAGTGCCGAATTGTTGGCCATGTACAACCCGGGCACCCACGCAAACCATTGGGTAAAAGAACCTGTTGCAGATTTTGATGATGCTCCAAGGGGAGAAATGTTTATGAGCCACGACATGATAGACAAAGCGCAGAATTTTCCAAACATGGATGGGCAAGCCGTTTTTAAAAAAGCGGTGGTGAAATTTCCGGAAGTTATAATGGAAGCGTTGGATAAAAATAATTTGCTTACAACCGATATAAATATGCTTATACCACACCAAGCAAATTTACGCATAGCCCAATTTGTACAACACAAATTAAAGTTGAGGGACGATCAGGTATTCAACAATATTGATAAATACGGCAATACAACAGCCGCTTCCATTCCCATTGCTTTGTGCGAAGCATGGGAAGCCGGAAAAATAAAAGAGGGCGATTTGGTATGTCTTGCTGCATTTGGAAGTGGTTTTACTTGGGGAAGTGCGTTGTTGCGGTGGTAGGAGCCTCCCTAAACTTGCTTGCCGGTAGGCAAGTCCCTCCGGGGGAGCCTCCCTAAATCCCTCCAAAGGAGGGACTTTGGGTCTGAGATACTTAAAAGTTTTTTTTTAAACGGCGTTTGCGGGGCTATTTTGTAACTGTGAAGTGCGGGATTTATGGACCAAGAAAGAATGATTGAACTTCAATGACGAGTTTATCCTGTGTTTATCGAAGGGCTGCGTTCAACAGCATATCTTTGCCTGCATACCGTCAGGCAGGTTCATCTTTTAGTGTGCTTTATAAAAAATATTTAATTATTACCGTTTGAAAAATAGAAATTTTTTGGTTTTTATAAACCCAATATCTGGATCAAAAAGCAAAGGGGCAGTTCAGTCTCTTATAGAAACAACACTTACCAATAATAAATTTCCTTTTCAAATATTGCCTACAACACAAACGGGCGTATATGAATATCTACCCAATAAAATTGTATCAGATAAAATAACCGACATCATTGTCTGTGGTGGCGATGGCTCTGTAAATCAAATAGTATCGCACACGCTAGGCATACCTGTAAACATAGGCATTATACCCATGGGCTCGGGCAATGGATTGGCTTTTTGTGCAGGCATTCCAAAAGATCCAAAGAAAGCGTTGGATATTATACTTGCAGGCAAATCAAATTTTATTGATTCCTTTATGGTGAACAACCAGTTTAGTTGCCATTTAATTGGTGTAGGATTTGATGCACAAGTAGCCCACGATTTTGCAAACCAACCTAAACGTGGTCCTTCTTCTTATGTGAAACAGGTGGCCAAAAATTTTTTTAAAGCAAAGACCTTTCCTTTTCAAATACAAATAGAGAATGATATTATAAATACAGAAGCTTTTTTTATATGCATTGCCAATAGCAACCAGTTTGGCAATAAAATTAAAATAGCTCCAAAAGCCAGCCTCAGCGATGGTTTGCTGGATATTATTATAGTAAACAAAACGAATAAATTTAATGTGCTATTAAAAGTTTTTAAACAACTCCTAAGCGGAAAAGTAGTTCCCCTTGATGGCAAGCGCAGGGTTGTTCAATATTTACAAACAAAAAAACTTAGCGTAGCCAATCCAAATAACGGACCGCTTCATATTGATGGAGAGCCAATGAAAACAAACAAAAATTTTGAAATAAAAATTATAGAAAAGGCTTTTTTACTTTTGCAAGCTTAGTAAATTATTTAAGCAAAGAAACAATTTGCTTAATCTCTTTTTGGTTCATAGGGTTATCGTATGCTGCTATTACATCCCGTTTTTCTATGCTTGATAAATGAAAATTGAGCGATGCACTTTTTTCGGCCTTTTCGGAAACATAGATAATATTTGATTTGTATACTTTGAAGGTAGCATTATCACTAAAATAATTAAACTGATCTGCTTGATAATAATCTTGCAACTTAAAAAAATTGTGTTGCAGCATGGTAGCTGGTGTTACAATCATATCCGTCACCGTTTTTGATTCGAAGGGCTGCTGCCAGTTATCATTGGCTCTATCTCTAATTTGAATGAATAATATTCCGCTCGTATTTTCTGCTATCCAATCTTTAAAATTATCGGCAAAACGCAAAGTGGTTTCTTGCCCATAATTGTCTCTAATACCAGCATCCATAACATCTATTACTGGATTACTGGGCAACCATACATTGGGCAATACATAAGGAAAAGTAGCATTCATACGCAAGGCGGTAAGCATCCTTAAATCCATTGGATGTTGTTTATAAAAAAGTGCGCTAAAATCAACTGCATCGGGGCTTGCCGTAGTATCAGATTGGGTCAAAACAGGTTTCATCATAAAACTGATTGGCTGCGTGCTTATCATCATTTTACGGGCATCCGATTTTATTACATTGTTAAAAATTATCAACGGAATAGCGCCAGAAGATTCTTCTGCGTTTAGCTCTTTCATTTGTTTATTAAGCAGTCCTTCCGAATTTTCGTTTAGCTTTTTTTCAAAAGCATAGCCACGATCTTTTATATAACGGTTGTTGCCTACAGAAAATTTTTGTGTGGGAGCCAATACATCTCTTGCCATTAAAGACGTAAATACCGGGTTTAATAAATCTTTAGAAATATTATCGGTGTACTTGCTGTCAAAATTATCAAAACTACTGTCCTTCAATTTTTTGCTATACAATTCTCTGTAATAAGCTGCTGCTAGCATACCGCCGCTGGCCCCGCTCATTAAAAAAGTTTTTTTCATTAAATTACCGCCGCATAATTTATCTGTTTGTTGCAGCACATTCATTGTAAATGCCGCACTACGCAGGCCGCCGCCACTCACATTTATAAAAACTATAATTGGCTTATCTTCTTGTTGCTTTGCTTTCCAATTGTTAAGTATGGTAATCATATTTGAACGGTCTGCCATAATTTTATTTGGCTTACACAAATTTTGCAAAGCTTCTTTATTGTACGCTGGTCGTGCATTCTTATCGGTATAGTTTAGGCCATATGCTTTGTTTCTAGGGTCTATGATTTCTTTATCATACAAAAAATTAAGTATAAACATTAGTATGATAATGGCAGGTAAACTCCAGCTTTGCAAAAAATAAGTTAGCGCCCCTATAACAGCAACCAATAAGGCAAACACAGTTAGAATACTAGCTGCGGCAGGTATTTCAAAGAATTTATGGTCTTGAAAAAACCCAGCTGTTACTATTACAACAAAGGCAATTACAATAGCAAGGATGGCCGCAAAATGATGACGTTTAAAAACGGTGTCTATAAAATCTTGTCTATAATGTTTTACGTTTCTGCATTTGTGTATACGAAAACCTTTACCCAAGTACCAGTAAACTTTTAAACCAAAATCATCTTGTTTTTCGGTTTTAACAGCAAATGTTTTATTAAATTTTTCGGAGCTGGCAATTATGGGAGCCATGGAACGTTCAATGGTTTTTCTTGCGCCAAAAAAATAAGCAAATGAAAATAAGATCAATATAAAAACGCCCAATACAATCCCCAACATTTCCATTAATATTTCTCCATTACTCATCAACTCTTTCAAATAATCAAATTGATATAATTTTATTAAATAGAAAACTAGGAGCGAAAGCGGCAAAAGCGCATTATTGAGGCAATATTTTAAAAACGGGTCCGAAGTGGTGGCCAAAAATTTTAATCTTTTGCTATGTAAAATAAAAGTGGTGATATTCCAACACATAATAAATACACCCAACGAAAGACCCGTTATAAAAGCACCCAAAATATTTACAACACCCAAATATTCTGGCGAGAAAAAAAGTGCATCTGCACCAAAGGATTTCATAAAGCCACTGGCTAGTGTACTAAAAAGCAAATACCAAAAAATGAGCAGTACTTGGTACTTTCTAAAATGCAACACAAATAATTGTACTGGTAAGAAATAAAATATATTTTTCAAAACAGTTTTCATGTATGTGTTTATTTTGAAAGATATAAAGAAAATCTATAAAAAGAAGGCATATTCAAATTTGCATACAATAAAAATTATCGAAAGGTTTCAATCCTTTCGAAGAAAAATATCAATTTGATTGTATAATTGCCGCGGTGGTTTCAATAGAAGTTATCGACTATTTTAAAAGCACCAACGAAATTCACAAAGCTTTTATTCTTCTTTACTTTTCTTGGCTATTATCGTAACGGAGATTACAAATAAAACTTAAAGCTTTTGTGGTTTTAGCAAATCAGTGGTATTTTTTGTTATTAACAACATAAACATTGTTTGTGTAATGGCTAAAGAGGCAAGCAATAAATGCAGTGGTTGAGCCTTTGCCGGCATATCTAAATAATATAAAACAATACCAGAAGACATGCTTGCCAAAACGATTATTGTGAGCCGCAGCAAATATTTTTTTAACAAGGGTACTTTCCTGCAATACCAAGTGGTATAAAGCACGGATAATAAAACAAACCAAGAAAAAGAACGGTGTATCAAAAATGAATAAGGCATTTCCGCAAGCCATGCTGCTCGCTGTTGATAGTCCAATGCTTTAGACACATCATCTACATACATTCTTACCGCTGTGCCTAGTACGGATTGTGCAAGTAAAACCAATAACAATAAAAACAATGCCCTTCTTGTTTTGGTGCCCGCTGTTTTTTTGTAAAGTTTGTTTGTAACAGCAAGCAGCAATGCCAACTCTATTTGCGTAAGTGCCAGTGCAAATAATAGGTGAACGGAAATACTAATGTGCGCTAAGTTTAATTTAACCACAATGGCACCAAATAACCCTGTAAGCACTACTACAATTAAAAATGCCTTGGCTAGTGTAAATGCTTGATGTTGGGTAGCACGCCTTTTGAATAAAAGAACCACTTGTATAATAGCAAACAGACCTAATAAAACACCCAACAATCGGTTTATATATTCTATCCAAGTATGGTAAGCATTAAATGTATGGTCTATATCTTGCGCCTTTAAAAACT
The DNA here is from genome assembly GCA_031374745.1 of Ferruginibacter sp. Classification (GTDB taxonomy): domain Bacteria; phylum Bacteroidota; class Bacteroidia; order Chitinophagales; family Chitinophagaceae; genus Ferruginibacter. The sequence goes on from JANMGS010000032.1 coordinate 11,493, forward strand.
TTTCAAAATCGTCTGGCAGTTGAGCGGCATTGGTAGGGGGTATCCATAGACCAAAGCATTTGGGCCAATCGGGACAGCCCATACCACTTTGCGTTGTACGCACAATACCGCCAGCTAGAATAACCAAAAAAGTTAGAATAAAAGTAGCCAACACCCATTTCTTAATAAAGCTCATATAAAAATATTGGTACAAAATTACGAAAAGCAAGTGTGTATAGTTTGAATAATTAATAGATATTTGCAACAGCTATATGCTAGAACCTTTTTTACATAAAACAAATATAGAAGCTGGTATAGATGAAGCAGGGCGTGGCTGTTATGCCGGACCTGTATATGCAGCGGCTGTTATATTACCCAAAGATTTTTATCATCCCTTATTAAACGATAGTAAAAAATTGTCTGAAAATCAAAGGGAACTTTTAAGGCCTATTATAGAAAAAGAAAGCATTGCATTTGCAATAGGCATAGTGGGCAACGATGAGATAGATACCATCAATATTTTACAAGCCTCTTTTAAAGCAATGCATGCCGCCATTGGCTCCCTAAACATAACCCCCGAGCACCTATTAATTGATGGGAATCGCTTTAAACCTTATAAGAACATACCACACGCTTGCATTGTAAAAGGCGATGGCAAGTATGCCGCTATTGCAGCGGCCAGTGTGCTTGCCAAAACCTATAGAGACGATTACATGCACGCAATACATGCACAATACGAACAATACAGCTGGAATAAAAACAAAGGCTATGGAACAGCCACACATAGAAAAGCAATAACTATTCATGGGCTGTGTGAGCATCACCGCAAAAGCTTTAACATACTTTAACAAAAAATAATTTTGTTGTTTTAAACCTTTTTTATCTCACAAAGTCTGAATTATTATAAAAGAAATTTAATTACCATTTTAAACCAACAATCATGAACGTAAAAATTATTTTAGCCATTGCTATTTTTAGCGCCGCTTCTTATAGCGTAGATGCACAAACAACCACTACCGGACGGCCTGCAGCTACAAACAGACAAAGAATTAAACAAGGGGTAAATAGCGGAGAACTAAACCGTGCAGAAGCTGCTCGCTTAAAAGTACAGAATGCAAAACTTATAAAAGAAAAAAAAGCCGCTAGGGCAGATGGCACTGTAACACCCGACGAGCGCCAAGATATTAGGCAAGATCAAAAAACATTGAGTAAAAGAATATATCGTCAAAAGCATGATCGTCAAACCAGACGCTAAGCGTAGTTAGTTTTAAGTTAGAAAAATAGAAAAGCAATTCCTAGTTTGGAGTTGCTTTTTTGTTGTGGTCAATTCTCCGTTTTCCCGTTTTTTCTAACTAATTATTCAGAAATAATTCCTATCGCACATTTTGTATAAATACGCTTTTTGAGTGTTTAAAATCAGAAAAAGTAGTACGCAGTTTAAATCTTTATCTTTACAAAATGAAAATAATTAGAATTTGCTATACGCTATTACTTTCACTTTTTTTCTCCTTTACCATTGTACACAACGCCTTTGCGCAAGAAAAAAAAGTAGCGCCAACCAGCATGGCCTTATACAATGAAATTGCTCAGATGGACAGTATTATGTTTACTGCCTTTAATGCACAAAACATGGCCGTTTTTAAGCCATTGTTTACCAAAGATCTAGAATGGTATCAAGACAATGGAGGGCTAATTCCATACAATACTGTTTTCAAGAACTTTGCCGCTACTTTTAAAAAAGAATTTAAACTTACCCGAAAATTAGTACCTGGTAGTTTAGAAGTTCATCCAATAAAAGGTTATGGCGCTATAGAAATTGGTGTTCACCAGTTTTTTCATATAGAAAATGGAAAGGAAGAAATGGGTACATTTAAGTTTAATG
>JANMGS010000044.1:0-4512 GCA_031374745.1 Ferruginibacter sp.
CAAGAAAGTACTACCAAGCGCACCATCAATAATTCTATGATCGTAGCTAAGTGATATATACATCATATGCCTAATGGCAATGCAATCACCTTGAGGCGTTTCTAGAACCATTGGTCTTTTTTTGATAGCTCCCACCGCCATGATGGCTACTTGTGGTTGGTTTATAATAGGAGTACCCATTATGCTTCCAAAAGTACCAACATTGGTTAGTGTAAAAGTCCCCCCCGTGGTATCATCTGGTTTTAACTTACCGTTTCGGGCTGCTGCTGCAAGGCCATTCACCTGCTTGCAAAGTCCAGTAATATTTAGCTGATCTGCATTTTTTATCACCGGTACAATCAAATTGCCAGATGGTAAAGCAGTTGCCATACCTATATTTAAATCTTTTTTAATAATAATTTTATCGCCTTCTACTGAGCTGCTTAGCATCGGATATTTTTTCAAAGACTTTACTACCGCTTCAATAAACAATGGGGTAAAAGTAATTTTTTCGCCTTCTCTTTTTTCAAAATCACGCTTCACTTTCTCTCTCCAAAGAAAAAGGTTTGTTACATCACATTCTGCAAAACTAGTAACATGGGCACTCGTAGCTACACTATCAGTCATGTGTTTAGATATGAGCTTACGCATTCTATCCATTTCTATGATTTCTACATTTCCAGTATACACAACAGGGATATCTTTATTGGCTGGAGCTGGCACTACTGCCGGCGTATTTTCCATTACAATTGCTGGTTGGCTAGTAGGTTGCGCTTTTGACGGTTGTGAACCAGTTCTTGCAGCTACATAAGCTAAAATGTCTTTTTTACTCACCCTTCCATCTTGCCCCGTACCAGCCATTTTCTCTAACTCCGTCATGCTTATTCCTTCACTTTGTGCTATGTTCAATACCAATGGGGAATAGAAGCGAACACCGCTATCTTGGGTATTTGCCATACTAGCAGAAGCACTAGGCACAAAAGGAATTTCTTCTACCAACTTTGCTTCTTCATATTCTTGTTTTGCTGCATTAGGAGGGGCAGTACTAATAGCTTCCGAAGCTCCCGTTCTTATTTTTACAATAACAGTTCCAATTGGAACAACATCATTTTCTTTAAATAAAATTTCTTCAATAATTCCTTCAGCTGTCGAAGGCACTTCGCTGTCTACTTTATCTGTTGCAATATCTAAAATGGTTTCATCTTGAGCCACTTTATCGCCAACTTGTTTGTGCCATTTAAGTATGGTAGCTTCCATTATGCTTTCACCAAGTTTTGGCATTACTAGATCAACTATGCTCATATATGTAGGGTTAAATTTTACTGTGCAAATGTAGAATTTAAACATTAGGATAACAAAGAAATACTTTAAGGCAATTAATGAAATGCGATAAATAGTTTTTTCTTAATAAAAAAATGAAAATTTCAAACAGATTATTTTTATTTATACACAGTAAAAGCAAAGAAATGTGTAAAATTAATTTCTTGAGCGATGTATTGCTTTTAGTTTGGACTTAAAAAATGGAAAACTTTTTCCATTAAACACTGTTTTTCTTCCAGCAGCCTTGATAAAATGGAAAAATATGGTGCGAATGTATTTTTTAGCACGGTTATTGTATATACATATTTTTTCAAACTACAAAATTTCTTTTGAACTTTTTTTGCATACTTAGTTGGAAAAATGTAACTTTGCAGGCGTTTACCTTTATATCCGTACACAATTCTCAAACAATAATTTACAATGAGGCAGTTAAAGATAGCAACCCAAATAACGAATAGAGATTCGCAAGCGGTTGAAAAATACTTACAAGAAATTTCAAAAATATCGATGGTAACTCCAGAAGAGGAGACGATATTGGCGCAAAAAATAAAAATGGGCGACCAACGAGCTTTAGACAAACTAGTTCAAGCCAATTTGCGTTTTGTGGTTTCTGTGGCAAAGCAATACCAACACCAAGGGCTTTCATTGTCGGATTTGATTAATGAAGGTAATCTTGGTTTAATAAAGGCTGCCCAGCGTTTTGATGAAACAAAAGGCTTTAAGTTTATCTCTTATGCGGTTTGGTGGATTCGTCAATCTATTTTACAGGCATTGGCAGAGCAAGGCAGGTTGGTTCGTTTACCGCAAAATAAGATTGGTACTTACAATAAAGCAAACAAAGCTTACATGGCTTTTGAGCAAGAACATGAGCGTGAGCCATCCACTGAAGAGCTTTCCGAGTTATTGGAAATGAGCGAAACAGAGATTAATAATATTTTCCAAAGCAATACCCGCCATACTTCTCTAGATGCTCCTGTGCACGAAGCAGAAGATGTGGCAATGGGTGATTTGCTTAAAGGAAGCTCCGAAACAGATGAAGATGTAATGCACGATTCATTGAAAAGTGAAATTCGTAGAGTGCTTAAATCATTGAGTCCTAGAGAAGCAGAGATAGTTAACGCTTATTTTGGTTTAGATGGCGAAAACGGTGTTACCATAGAGCAAATTGGACATAAATACGATCTTACTAAAGAGCGTATCCGTCAAATTAAAGAAAGAGCTATCAAGCGTTTGCAAAAAGCTAGATACAGTGGCGCACTAAAAGCCTATTTAGGATAAAAAAAAATTAACATACAAGAAACCCCAGTAATATGATTTACCGGGGTTTCTTTTTATTAGGGGAATCTACATTCATTCAGTACAACAAACAAATGGCACTGCAGTAAGCGGCGATGACCTTAATATCCGATAATGTCCTAGTCCACTACTCAATGGTTTTAATTGTACCGTATTAAAAAAAGATTGTTCTTGTTGTTCGCCAGCCCTTGCTAAATGTTCTTTTAAAATATTGGCGTTCCCTTCATCCATTTCTCTAGCCATAAAACTGTGTGTGGCTTTTTGTTGGCGTGGCTCAAACAATTTGCTAAGGTGCTCCCTTATGTTGGTGATGTTACCAAAAACTTCTACTGTAAGTACACTCAACGATGAATCTGCAGGCAAGCCGTATCTTTCCAATAAAGTATGAATTTCTTTATTTGTCCATACAGCCGTTCCTATCCTTGGTTGATCTTTAAAAATAGCCAAAAAAGCCCCATCACTTATTTTAGCTTCAATGCTTGTTTTATCTATTTGTGTTGTAGGGTTAACGCCCAACTTTCCAAATTCAAGATTCTTTTCTCTATGTAAAAAGTCCCGGTATGTTTTTATTAGCTGTTTTTCTTTATCGGGGGTTGTAAAGATCCTTCTTTTCCAATCCATGTACTTATCATCAAGCAAGATATTTCTAAAAGCTTTTCCATCTGCCTGGTGCACTTGAGCATATAGCAGGCACCACAACTGAGTCCGAGGTGGATTGGATGTTACATTCTTACCATTAAATACAGCTTGAGCATAAGGAGTATTCACATACAATCTCTCTTCATCCCGGTTTACCACATTCAACAAGTTAGGTGCTGGATGTTGCATGCCAGTTACCCTCAAAGCCCTGCCAAACCTGCCTTGTGCGGTACTCCATAAATTATTTTCTCTTTCTGGCCAATGTCCGTGCCCAACCCTAAACTCATAAGTAAAAAAACCGAATAGCTCTGCGCTTTCGCTGTGCATACCCTGAGGCAAGGGCATTAGATAATGCACATCGCTATCGGAAGATTTTGTGAGTATTTGCATGGCACTTAAACCAGCAAGATCATCAGACTGGTTAGGGGTAATAACCCTTATGTATTCCGGATCTATTGGCAATGGCGGTTCTTCCGGCGCTGCAAACAATTCAAAATCGTTATTGCTTATTAATTGATCTGGTGCGTATGCTAATTTCCTGCAGTACAATGTATCATTGGGATCTTTTATCGGTTCTGTCAATTCTACCCACAAATATCGTTGTCTTGTATCGGTAGATTCATATTTGCCATTAATTATGTAAGGCGAAAATGCCAATCCCACACTCGCTAATTTTGGAACTTGCGCAGGATTTACCGTTGTTGGCAGCGTTAATAATTGTGGCTGCATTAATGCAGGATTGTTGCCATGGCCTTTTTTAAATTTCGCTTTAATGCTGTATTCCACTTCTATCTCATCTGGAAAACGGAGTTCCCCGCTTCCATCCACTTTTAATAAACCAGCTTTGGGTTCTATGGCATCAATAAAAACCAATATGGTTTCGTTTCTGTTGATGTTTCCAAATCTATCTGCTTGCAATGCTTCAAAAGAAACGGCTGATTTCATTTCTATATCTCCTAAGTAAAGTTGCTGCTCTATTTCATCATCCGTTTTAAATCTCTTTTTCCTTTCAAAAGTAAATGCCACATCTTCCAATGCATCCCAACTCCAATCTCTATTAAGTTTATACACAATACAACCAAGCCAATGGTCTGCTAAATCTTCTTTAGATGCAAATGTGATGGATGATAAATCTGGAGCAAGACTATGGCGTATTTTATTGCTACAACCAAATACAATTCTTTCTCCTTTGTTGCTCACCAGTGTTAATCCATTACTCTCAATGCCAATTTGTTTGGCTAGCCTTTGCACAATGTTTGGCTTATTGCTAAGGCCATG
>JANMGS010000053.1:0-1731 GCA_031374745.1 Ferruginibacter sp.
ATGTAATTGAATTATGTACATTGTTTGTTTCTTTGTGCAAAAGTAGTTGCTGTAATTTTGAAAACCAAATTTAATTTATTTTGCGGCAGGTACTTCACCCCAATTCTCTCCCTTTTTAATTCTGTAAACTTGCATATCCGATAATTTAAATTGTTTTGCCATAGCTTTTACAGGTTTACCATTGTTCAACAATTTTTTAAGTAACATTACTTTGGTTATAGTAAGTTTAGCATTGGCTGCCTTGCGTAGGGGATTGTTTTTCCTATCTAATTTCTCGGCAATTACATATGGGCTGCCTTGTTGGTGAACCGTATTTTCAGCCTGGGTCATCCATTTTAAATTGCTTACGTGATTGTTTAGTTTGTTATAATCAAGATGAGCAACAATAATTTCACCAGGTTTTGGTTGTTTTAAAAAGTAAGTAGCTACCAATCTATGTATTAAGGCATGGAAATTTATAGCCCGTTTAGTCCAATCTTTTGAATATTTTTCCTTCAAATTTTGCTTCAATCCATTTAGAAGCGCTTTCGCTTCGTTTATGGATTGCTTACTTTCTTTATTAGCCTCCATTTTCTGTATCTTTTTGGCAAATTTGCTAATTTGATTTTGAAGATATACCAGTTTTGCTTGTACAGTTTCATCCCTATCAGTAAAAAATTTGAGTCTGATAATACGATATCCATTTATCATCGATCCTTTTAATATATCGCCATCGGATAGTCTATTAAATGTTCGTACTCTTCCTAGATTGGAAACTTCGACTCTGTTGACGCTGCTGTGTTCAAAATCGAATTCTACTTTTTTCCAACGTTCTCCTATAAAATTGTTTGTCATAAAATGGGGCTTTTTTTATGGTTAATTAATAATGTAAACTAAGTGTTTTGTAGTAAAACAACTACAAGAAATTAAATGTTAAAATAATTTACACTCAATATATTAAAATTAATTGAGAAAAAAGCAAATTTAGGCAAGACAAATATTTTCAATGGTAAAATAGGTAGGCTGTTTACCAACACTTTTTTGATATTAATGGTTTGGATTTGCAAAGGGGCAGTCCTAGTTCGATTCAATTTTTAATTGACCATTTTATTTTAGAAGCGAAAAATTTTGCAAACTTGTGTAATCTACGGGGAAACTTTTATAAACACCGGCCTTCCCCAATTTTACAGAACCCAATACCCGCACTTTTACCTCTTTATTAAAAAGGGAAGTAATACCATTTTTTAGTAAGTTTTTTACATCCAGATCTAGCTTGAGCGGAATGGTAAAATTGTTTCTTTTTGGAATAGCCACCTGCACATTTTGGGCAGAATGCCCCAAAAAAGTACTGTCTACAAAAATGTCTAGATCAGTTCTGTTGAGTTGTAGGCCAAAATTATTGGGATTGTAATACACCAAATCTACATTCAAAGCAGCCCCCGAAAAACTCAATTGATCCACTTTTAGGTTCTTAAATTCTTTAAAAACCAAGTCCTTCGGCTTCTGACATGATGACAAAATTGCCAACATTGAACATAAAAGTAGAGTAGGACCTGAGAAACGTTTTTTCATGTGAAGCAGTTTAGGCTGTAAGGTACTAAAATGAGTAGGGCTGGAGAAATCTTATTTTTATAAATATGAAATATTTAACTAACTATTTGAGTATATCGATACAGATTTATAAAAAACAGGGCAAAATTTAGAACTAAAATATATAGAAAAAGTATTTTGATTTAAAATGTTGTCTATTAT